>JBEKAD010000295.1:0-6956 GCA_050018435.1 Terriglobia bacterium | reverse complement strand
CGAGGATCGAGCCCAGCACAGCCGTCCAGCCAATCCACAACGTCATCTGTGGCAAGACCCCCGCGAAGAAGAATTTTTGCAGTGGCGGCGAATGGACGAGGGCCGGAGGCACGCGGTCATAGTGCGTCCCCCATCCGGCGCCGCCATTTCCGAAGATGGCAAAATACATCACGATGAGAACCGGAATGCGCGCTGCGAACGCATACACCACCAGAGTGTCTCCCAAAGAGCGCCAGCCCAAGCCGGGGACAAACGCCGACGCCAACATCAGCACGAGCGCGAGGGCTGTGAGGTAATTAGGATGTTTAATGGTCAGGCCGAACAGCAAGCCTCCGGCGACAAACACCAACAGCGAACCTACCGCGAAGCCGATGGCCTTGCCCGTGCTTGCAGGGCCCTCTCCGGCCCCCGCCCGCTTCAGCGCGAAGTACGGCCCGAAAACGATGGGCAGCCACGAGATGCCCACCACCGCGCCGCCCCCGCCCGCCGCCGTGCTGAACCAGGGTGCGGGCCAATGTTTGAGTTCGCCTACCACCCGCAGGATGGTCACCGCGAGCGTTATCACGGTGGGGATGGCGATGAGCCGGGTAATGTGAACTGCTTTTGCGTCTGCCATGGAATCCTCCTTGATCCAGAATCCCTGCAATGATAGCCAGATACTAGCGCACTTTTTGCTCGCTTGCGCGGGTTTTGGGAAACTCGTTCGTGGTCGCGGTGCCGTCCAGCCGTTACGCCAGTGGATCATCCTTAACGTGCGTGGCTATGTACCAGATATTGCCAAACGGGTCCTTTATGCCCGCACTGCGATCCCCAGAGGAGTGGTCCGCGGGCGGGAGTTCTGGATGCATTCCACACACCAGAGCCCTCGGCGCAGAGAACGTGCCGTGGTGACCCGTTCGGACCCGACCGCTCGCGGCTGATGTTTCGCCCCTTGCAATATTAATGGTATAGGTGTAAAGAATTTGGTGATTCAAATGTGCGAAGTGGACGAGCATCAGGTGCACGCTGGTCAGAGCATCCATATTACCAAGCGCTGTCTGCCCGCCCGCAACCGCGTCCTGGATTTGAGACGCCGTAACGGAAGTGCCTGCCATGAATAAATACCTCAGATTGCTTATCGCGATCTTGCTGATTGCAGCTTCAGCGGGGCCCGGCACTAGTCAAGGGAACTCCGATGCCGTGGCGCAAGCACTGGCCAAGGGCGATGCTTTCCTAAAAGAGAAGGATTTCCCGAAGGCCATGGATGCCTACCGCAAAGCCGACAAACTCTCTCACCATGCATGCGCCGAGTGTTATCTCAAGATGTTCATGGCCGACCGTCAGGCAGGTGACCTACCCGCGGCTCTCGACGACGCCAAACGGGCTGCAAAAGCCGCCGGCGACAACAAGTCTCTGGCAGGACAAGGCCATCTGCTCCGCGCCGCCTTGCTCGCCCAAATGGCCGGTAAGCCAAGCGATAAGAAGCTCAAGGAAGCAGAGGATGAGACCCGTCAGGCGCTGGCGCTCGACCCGAGCCTGGTGATCGCTCATTACAGTCTTGGAACCATTCTAATTCGCCAGGAACGCGACAACGAGGGTATCGCCGAATTGAAGAATTACATTGCAGCGCCCGGCGCCAGCCCCAAGAATGTGAGCGAGGCGCGCCGCATTATTGCCAACCCCATCCGGGCGCGTGAGCCCTTCGCCCCAGACTTTTCCTTTACCACGCTAGAGGGGCAGACCATTTCCAACGCGGTTCTCCGCGGAAAAGTTGTGCTCATTGACTTCTGGGCAACGTGGTGTGGACCTTGCCGCGCGTCGGTTCCTACCTTACTCCTTATTCGGAAGAAATACCTTCAGCGGCCGGTGCAATTAGTGGGAATCAGCTCGGACGAAAACGAGCAGGGGTGGAAACGATTTATCGCCTCGCACCAGATGGATTGGCCTGAGTACATCGATCTTTCCGGGCAGGTGCGCGAACTATTCGATGTTCATTCGTACCCGACCTATGTGGTCGTAGACCGAGATGGGATTATCCGCTTCCGGCAATCCGGCTTCGGCGAGTTCAGCCAGGGGGAATTGGAAGAGGCCATTGACAAGGCGCTCAAAAGGCCCCCCGAACCCGGCATTGCGGCGGCTGCGTCCGCTCCCACGTCCGAGGAACATGTGGCTGCCAACACGCAGACCCCCCCTTCTGTGACGGCTCCGCCGGTTGTAACCAGTCCCTCGGCGGGTGAGGCCGATGTGGAAACCGGCGTCATATCGGGGAATGTCTACCGCAATAATTTCCTCGGTCTTTCCTATCAATTTCCGTCAGGCTGGATTGCCGCCGCGCCCGAAACCCTGCACGAGGTGAACGAGAGGCGTGAGGCTTCCGCAAGAGCCAGGGTAATGCAAGAGCACCCGGAAGCGAGCAGCAACGTTCAAATCAATGTGCTAAAGACAATTCTCTACGTCTCTCCAAGGGGCGAAGGTGACGGCCAGCGGATGAACATCCCCTGTATCCGAATCAATGCCATGCCCTGGAAGCGTCCTGATATCCCTCTTGACTCTGTAATGATCACTACAGGAACAAGCCTTGTCCGCGGGCCGGAGAAATTCACGGTGAGCGGGCAGGACCTTTTCCGTGCCGACTTCATACACTCCGGAAATTATATGCAAACCCGGAGTTCACACATTCAGACGATTGCGAACGGCTACCTCGTCATGCTGGAGGTTTATGCCAAGGACAGCGAGCAACTCGAGGAATTGGTTTCGACCCTAGAGACCCTTTCGTTCTCCGCCCACTAAACTTCGCGAGGGACCCATTCGGATTCGCCAAAACCTATTTCCCGCGAACTTGTGTTCTGACCTTGCCAGGGGTTCAGCATTTGTTATAGTACCCGTTCTTCCTACTGAAGGGCGCAGCCGCTACCGTGTAGCCACGTTTGCAAATTGGCTCTCTACTGCGCCCGCAATCGTGGCGACCTATGAAACGTAAGTACCCAAAAAATCCGTTGGTGGGCGTGGGAGGGGTGGTGATTCACCGCGACCGCGCCTTGCTGATTCGCCGGGGCAGCGAGCCGCTGAAAGGCGAGTGGTCCGTTCCCGGCGGTATGCTGGAACTGGGGGAGGAACTCGCGGCTGGCGTGCAACGCGAGTTGAAGGAAGAGACTGGCTTGGACGTCGAGCCTCTGAAGTGCATCCTGGTGTTTGACCGGATCATGCGCGAAGGCGCGCGGGTGAAATATCATTACGTCATCGTCGATTATCTCTGCCGCCGAAAGCGCGGACGGCTGCGCCCCGCTTCCGACGTGATTGACGCGCGCTGGGTGCGGCGCGCGGACCTGCCGCGGTACCATCTGACGGACATGGCCACGGCGTTGATCCTCGAAGCATTCGAGATGATGAAGAGGCGGCGGTAACAGCTCACTCGGTTCGGAGGAGGATTCTTCGTGAGTAACCTGAAAGTGTGCGTCTATTGCGCCTCGAGCCGGCAATGCGACTCCGTTTATCTTGATGCCGCCGAGCGCCTGGGCCGCCACCTAGCGCGCCATCAGGCGACGCTGGTTTACGGGGGAGGCGGAGCGGGCGCCATGGGGCGGCTCGCGGAAGGCGTGCTGAGCGCGGGCGGCACGGCGATCGGCATCATGCCGCGCTTCATGGTGGAGCTCGAGTGGGGGCACAAGCAATTAACCGAAATGCGCATTGTCGAGGACATGCGCGAGCGCAAGCACCGGATGCTCGAAGGCGCGGACGCCGTTGTGGCCTTGCCGGGCGGCTGCGGCACACTGGAAGAACTTTTCGAGGCCATGACCCTGAAGCGCGTGGGCCATTATCTCGGGCCGATCGTCCTGGTGAACACGCGCGGCTTTTATGACCGCGTCGTGGCGGCCCTCGAACACTGCATTGCGGAACATTTCATGGACCAGCGGCACCGGGATATCTGGACGCTCGTGAACGAACCGGAAGACGTGTTGAGCGCCATCCAAACCGCACCGCGCTGGAGCGCAGAGAATCGTGACTTTGCCGTTCCTTAAGCCGCGTCAGCCGACGGTGCGCTGTGCCGGCAGTGCTCTGGTGATTCTGAGCATCGATAGCGGAAAGACGGCTATCCGTGATGCCAGAAACGGGGTGAGGCGCGGTAAGACCGAAAGGTGGTTTTTTCGTGCCCTGCAAGGGCACCAGACAGTAGCCGGGGGCAACACCCCCGGAAAGCGCGACGATTATTCCCCGGACCCTGAAGGGGTCGCACTACCCTGAGCTGCCGGACGCAAGACTGGCGTGATGCCACCCGAATTCGACCCTTTCAGGGTCGGACCTTGTTGGGGCGGGCTTTCCGGGGGCGTTGCCCCCGGCTACTGTATCGATCCCCTGCGGGGATCAAGAATGGACAGTGCCGAAAACGTTCTGTGGGCGCATGAAGATTGTTTGAAGAATGAAACCCGAGATCAGTCCTCGGGCTTTTCCTTGGCGCGTTCGAGGGCCTCGTGCGGCCAAAGCACTTCGATCCCCAGTTCGGGGTGGTTCTTGACGGCATTGTAGAGAGGCTCATCCGCGGTGACAAGCAGTGGGTGCGAGATCAGTGCTGCCTGCACGAGGTACCGATCCTTCCTTGGAATATCACCGCATCCTTCTGGAAGCGCCGGTAGGTCCTCATATCCGAAGGTTCGCTTATCAGCCCGATTCAGCAACTGGTTGAAGAGGTAAGCGGGAGGGAGATGGCGTGGTCGCACGTGTTTCAGCTCGTTGAGTTTCTTGATGTAAATGGCCCTGACGTCGTTATGAATGACAAGCGAATGGCAAACCCGCACAATCGCCAGGATCAACCGCGTGGCAGTGTCATCGGTTTTCTCGAATCGGTCCACGCCAAGGATTGCGTGATAGATGATGTTCTCGTCGAGCAGGAATTGGTGTCTCACGCGGTCAGCTTTTTGAGGGTATCAAGGTATTCAGTCAGTTCATCCAGACTCTGGTCAAAGAATCCGGGAAGTCCGCCCTTCACTCCGCCTTGCTCGTCCACTTCAAGGCGGCTGACTTTAGCAGTCCCATTAACATTCTCGAACGAATAGATGGCAACTTGGCTGGGTTCCCACTCACCCTTGCCGATGGCATTCAAAATAACGTGTAAAACGTGCTCGCTGTGGGTCTCGATAAAGAACTGGATGTCCTCCTTCTTAGCCACCGTAAGCAGCATGCGCATAAGCTCGCACTGCCCCTTGGGGTGAAGGTGAGCTTCCGGCTCCGAAAGCAGGATCGTTTCATTCTCGGGTGTGAGCGCGATCGGAACAAGTATGAACGGAAGTTGGTTTGCCCCCGTCCCTTCATTTACAAACATGGTATGAGCACCCTGAGGTTCTGATGGCTCGGCCCAAATCCTGGCCGACTTTCTCGGAACGAGCCTGGCCTGAATCCTGATCTTAAGGAGTTCTTGCAGCCGCTCGGACACAACCTCTTCGAGATTTCTGTCATACGCCAGCTTGCTGGCTAGCGCAGTCGCGCGGTCGACCAGAGTGAGCCGCGCTATCTCTGATGGGGGATAATCGGGAAGAGGGTACTCCAACTCTTCGAATCCCCGAATCGCCGAGATGGGGTGAACCGTTTTTAGCAGGTATGCTGGAGCGTGACATAGGAAGTCCCCGAACTTCCGAAAGTCTTCGGACTCATCGAGTGACAAACCCTGAGGAGGCTGTGCTGAGCCTTGGATGAGATCGAATCGATCCGTGGGTACAACGTAGATGGTCCCCCCATTGATCTGGACTACATTTTGCTTGGTGGGATCTCCTTTTTTCCAGTTCCACTCGACCTTAGCATCCTGCCAAAGGACTGCGCCATGGTGGTGGATGACATGGTTATCTCGCACTTGTACTTCGAAATTGACGGAAATAGGCCCCTGAAACTTCGATGGCATGATTGTGTTTAGACTTCCGGTCACCGCAAGATGAATCGACTTTTCACCCTTGCGGACGATTTCGGAGAATTCTCCGGTCTGAACGAGGGATTCCTCCTTGAACAGGAACGGTTCGTTCGCACCAGGTTCGTTGCGGAGAGATATCTGCGTCAGGCCCGTTTGTGATTGATCCCGTCGCAAGGCAGCTTGTTTATGAGCAAGCAGCGCCTGAAAGATGCTCGACTTCCCACTGTTATTGGGCCCGATGAAGACGGTAATCGGCGCGGCCTCAATTGAAGTGTCCTCGTGGAGCTTGAAGTTCTTAAGGCGGATGGTCTTTAACATGTCGCCATTATAATCCAGTCAAGCAAGCAATCCGAGTCAATCCCCAGGGCTCCGTCAAAGTCCCATGGGGTTGAAGAAGACCCCCTCACCCGGCCCGCCCCGGCTGGAGAAAGCGCCGGTTGCGGTCCACCCTCTCCCCCAAGGGGGCGAGGGTTGAGAGTTTAATTCACCACCCCCCTCGCCCCTTTGGGGGAGAGGGGCCGGGGGTGAGGGGGTTCTTGGGTCGAACGATGATCCAATTATTCTGAAAATCAGAGACAATCCCCACCCCAAGAATCAAGAGCCCCTGATTGTGCTGCCTACTGCATTCTGCTTACGGCCTACTGGCGTCCACCACACCGTCCAAAATGAAAAGCCCCTGGTTGCACGGTGACCGCACAACCAGGGGCCCGGGATACTGATGGGTTTGGCTTCCCGTTCACAAACGGGACGGCGCCCAACAGCGCCTTGCCACTATCCCCTCTCTGCGCTAGAGAGAGGGACCCACGAGCGGGCGCGTGCTTTGCGCCTAAGCCTCAGCACCCTCGCTAAGGTTACTATCACTTTCAATCGACATGGATCACCTCCTTTCTAGCGATGGGCCGATATTAAGTCCCCAATTGTGGCGAGTCAAGAAAAAAAGTGGCGAAAATGAGGAGAAGACAATTAGAGAATCAGCAAGCCAGCTTGCCGGTAGCGTCCTAATTTGCCGGAGTGATTTCGAAATAGAGGGTCGCACTTACCAGCCCCTACGGGGCGACCTACGACAGCCCAGGCCAGCGGC
>JBEKAD010000294.1:0-16134 GCA_050018435.1 Terriglobia bacterium | reverse complement strand
GGCGACATAAATGTGGCCCACGGCGAAAGAAGCTGTGAAATAATCCCCGAGGTCCTTTTCACCGCAGATCCGCATGAGCCTGCGGCTCGCCACTGTGAATGAAAATGGCCGAATATGTCCACCTATTATTTTCAATAAGTTCCAGCTATTTTCATAGCAGAGGCGCGGAGGCACAGAGGCTTAAGAATAAAAGGCGTTTTCTCTGCGTCTCAGCGCCTCGGCGGTAAAGACAGTTATTCTTCACAGCTTCTTGCGCCATGGACGACGACCAGGAACCGATCCGCATTCCCATTACCGACGTTTTCGACTTGCACACCGTGCAGCCCAAGGAGGTCGCGGCCGTCGTGGAAGCCTACCTTGAGGAAGCAAACCGTTTGGGGTTGAAGTCCCTGCGCATTATTCACGGCCGCGGCATCGGCGTGCAACGGCAGATCGTGCGCGCGGTGCTGGCTCGGACGCCGTTCGTTGTCTCCTTTAACGACGCGCCTCCCGAGGCCGGGGGGTGGGGCGCCACGGTAGTAAGGTTGCGGTAACTGGATGGCGCCATCGGTCGCCGGAATGCGCATGCCCGGTTCCGGCGGCTGGAAACGTCTGCGTATGTCCAACCGATACTCGGCCGTGGGGCGTTGACAGGCATTTCCTACCGATTCATTCCCGCGAACACTTTCTTCAACGTCTCGGGGTTGGTGGCAGCCACCAGATTCTTGGCGTCTCCGATGGCAATCTCGTCGCCGCCGCTCGCCAGCTCTTTCATGGTTTCCGCAATGAAGGCTGGCAAAGGCATAGGCTGGGGACCACCCGGCCCGACGGCCTTCCGGGGCCCGCCCAGCTCCGTCGCAACGAACGGCGGAATCAACTCAATCACCTTCACTCCCGAGGCTTTCAACTGGTGGCGTAAGGAGAGGGTAAAGGAATGAACGGCGGCCTTGGTGGCGCAATAGACGGGAAAGCGCGCCAGGGGAACAAACGCCAGCCCGGAGGAAACATTGACCAGCGCGGCGTTCGATTGTTGGATCAAATGCGGAATGAACTCGCCCGCGACGCGAATAACTCCCAGCACGTTGGTGTCGATCTCGTCGCGCAATCCTCCGTCATCCAGCGGCGTGCCCGGAGCAAGCTCCAACCACCGTTGCACGCCCGCGTTGTTGAACACGCAGTTAAGGGACGGGAACTCCGCCACGACCTTTCGGGCAACAGTCCGAATCGCCACAGGGTCCCGCACATCGAGTACAAAGTGACGCAATGCCCGGATTCGCCCCGCAGATGTCCTGGAGGCGATCCCCCCGCCGGCCACTGATGATGACCTGATTTCCCAACTTGTGAAACGCCTCGGCCAGGCCTTTGCCGATCCCCGACGTGCCGCCTGTAATAAAAATGGTGTTGGCGTGCATTTGCATGTGCTGATCTCCGTAGGATGCGCTTATGGAGAACCTGTCTTTGCCCAAGGATTTCGGTTTCGGACGACGGCCCCCCCATGAGCATATATCCCGTCGCCTTTTTCCCGCAGCAGATTTTGCTGAGCAGCTCAATTAAAAGAATCTCGTGGGTTTTCGAGAAGGCGCAGGGCCATTTTTTCAGGCTACTGGCTTCGAGAACTTTTTCAGCAGCCGTGCGTCCTGAGTCCGAAGTTCGTTTAAGTGTGCGGCCCCGGCAGTAGCCAACCGTGAGCAGCCAGAGCTCTTTACCTGGGAATCGCAGGCCCGGGTAGAACGTGAAAACCCCCACGGCGTTGGCCGTGCGGTTGTCCGGCTCCTACAGGGCCGGAATCATCTTGGGCATTCCGCTTCCGCAGGTTTCACCTACCGTTCATGCTCGGGGTGCCCTTCGGGCAACCGGAGGGGCATTGGCAAGCGGTTTTCGAAGAAAACACGCCGCAGGCAGCTCAGGGGCAGTCTCGTCGCCAAGTTCTTCCGGCAAGCTCGTTGCCCGTGGGGAGAACGCCCGGCCGCAGGTTTAGATCGAAAGCGCCGGATCGTAAGCACGCACCCGCGAGATTTCCAGTTGGTCTCCAACCCGAGTTTCCGTACCTAACACCGTACGGACAGGAAGTTCCAGCACGCTGTCCGCTTTGAAACTCACTTTGGAGATACAAAAGGGGCGAAGATGCTCCTCAGCATCAACGACCAAGTGATTGCGGTCGAGGAAAATCAGATCCAGAGCGTACAACATACCAATGGTGTGAACTCCGTGCGACGGCACAATCCAAAGGCCCTTCCCTGGGCGGGCCCAGCGCCGGGTCGTGCCCAGCAGGCCCACAAGCCGGCTAAAGTAGCCATCAGCCACCTTGGCATGCGTGGCTACAAACCTCTCGCGGGTCTTATTGTAAACACAAACGTACTTACCGCCGTTAGCGGCCGACTCGTGCACAACTCATGCCTCGCAGTTCGAGAGTTCGCGCGTCCAATAACTGGGCCAACTACTTGGATGCCTTACTTTTGCGCCGCCATATGATGATGGCAAGAATGATGACTACCCCGACGCCCGCAATGATTTGAATCATCGTTGTACTCATGTTGTGCCTCCTCTAAAGATTACCGATCTTCCTTCGATCGGGAACAACCTGCTGCCTTGCCCGCGCTGACAGTGTCATCGGTGAAATTGTGCCATCATGCGAAGCATGGTGATCACTGCCGGACCCAAGATGACAACAAATAGAGCGGGAAAAATAAAGAAGACCAGGGGGATAAGCATCTTAATGGTGGTCTTCGCGGCCATCTCCTCGGCGCGCTGCCGGCGTTTCATGCGCAGATCGTCGGAGTGGATGCGCAGCGACTGCGCCACGCTGGTGCCGAAGCGGTCGGTTTGAATCAAGGTGGCTACCAGCGCCTGAAGATCGTCCACCCCTGTCCGCGTGGAGAGAGAGCGGAGCGCTTCCATCCGGGTTTTGCCCACGTGCACTTCGGCATTGACGAGGTCGAATTCCTCGCACAATTCCGGGTGCGCGATCCGCAACTCCTGGCTGACATACAAGAGCGCCTGATCGAGGCCCAAGCCCGCCTCCATGCAAATGACGAGAAGGTCGAGGGCGTCCGGCAAAGCCAAGCGCAGGAGTTGCTGGCGGGCTTTCACTCGCCGGCCCAACCAGATATCCGGCAATATAAATCCCGCAACGGCCGCCACGACAAAGAAGAGAAAGGGATTGTTTTTGTAGAAGCCCGTGAAATAAACCAAACCCACCAGGGCCGCGATCACGATAACTCGTGCGGCGCGAAAGGCCGCCACCGCTTCGGGCCGCCGGAAGCCAGCCCGTGTCAGACGCGGGTCCGATTCGGAAGTTCGGTTGGACGAGGAAGGAAGGATCTTGGCAATCCCGGAAAGGATCGTGTCCGTCAGTTTCCGCCGCGACTCCTTAAAACCCGCCCGATCGTGCCCGGGAGGGCGCCAGAGACGTCCGAGCCGTTCCGCAATCAGCACCGACCCACCCGAAAACCCATAGATCAGCGCCATCGCAATGAAGATGATCGCCCCAAAAATCACGACGCTGACGGATCCGGGCATAAGACAGCTATTTCTCCTCGAAAGCTTCAGACCCTGACCTTGACAATCCTCCAGACGATTATCCCACCCAGGGTTTGCAAGACGGCGGCCATGATGAGCACGTACTGGCCCAAGCGGTCTACAAACAACAAGTTCAAATATTCAGGATCAATGAAATGCAACAGAATCATCATGATCACCGGCAACGTCATCAGGATGCCTGCGGTAAGGCGGCCCTGGGCGGTGCGAATCCGCACTTCTCCGGCGATTCTGAACCTCTCCCGGATCACGTGGGCGAGGTTGTCAAGAATCTCGGCGAGATTCCCGCCCGTTTCTTTCTGCACCAGCAGGGCGATTACAAAAAACCGAACGTCCACCAGCGGGACCCGTTCGCAAAGGCTCAGGAGCGCCTCTCGCAAGGGCAGACCGAATCGCTGTTCGTCAAACGCGATCCGGAACTCGGTCGAAACCGGATCCGGCAAGTCGGTGGTAACGATTTCCAACCCGGCGGCAAAGGAGTGTCCGGCGCGCACCGAGCGCGAAAGGAGTTCAATGACCTCGGGAAATTGCCTCTCGAAAGCCGCCATGCGTCGCGCCCGTTTTATGGCGACAAAAATCAGCGGAAGGAAAGCTACAGAGACGCCCGCCGCGACCGCCAGCCAGAAGTTGCCGCATAAAATCTTAGCCCCTTCCAAAGTCGTCAGCCCCGCGACGGCACTGAGAAGCATCAGCTTTCCCGGTCTCACCTGCATTCCGGCCTGGGCGATGAAGTTGCGCAGTCGACCCGGCCACGACCAACGCACCAGCATCTTGTTGAGCGCCGGAATGCTGCTCAACAGTTCGTCGCGGATCAGGTCCAGATCCAGCGCATTGTTGGTGAACGGAGTACCCTTCTCGATAGCTTCGAGACGGCCCCGAATGATGTCCGCTTCGTTCGGCCCCCCCGTGAACACGAAGATCCCCAGGAAAATCAGGATGATGATCAAGAACACGAGGGCTGCAAATAACAACTGCATGGGGCGATCCCTTCTTAATGGAGCCGGGTGGATTCGAACATGGACGGGGGCAGGTTGACACCCGACGCCGCCAGGCGCTCCGAGAGTCGGGGGCGAATTCCCGTGGCAGAAAATTCCCCGAGGACCGTGCCGTTTTCCGCCAGACCCGTCTTTCGGAACGCGAAAATCTCCTGCATGCTAATGATGTCCCCTTCGACTCCGGTGATCTCAGAGATGCTCGTGACTTTCCGGGTGCCATCGCTAAAGCGGCTGATCTGCACCACCACGTCGATGGCGGAGGCAATCTGCCGCCGGGTCGCAATCTCCGGCAAATTAAAACTCGACATGGCGACCATCGTTTCCAAGCGTGCCAGGGCGTCGCGCGCCGAATTGGCGTGGATGGTCGTCAAGGAGCCGTCATGGCCCGTATTCATCGCCTGGAGCATGTCGAGCGCTTCCTCGCCGCGGACCTCGCCCACGATAATCCGGTCGGGGCGCATCCGCAGACTGTTGATCACAAGCTGTCGCTGGAGCACGGCGCCCTTCCCCTCCACGTTGGGCGGGCGCGTTTCAAGCCGCACGACGTGATCCTGGTGAAGTTGTAATTCCGCTGCGTCCTCGATGGAGATAATGCGTTCACGGTTGGATATGAAAGACGACAGGACATTCAGCAGAGTGGTTTTGCCCGCCCCCGTGCCACCAGAAATGAGCGTATTCATGCGCGCAAAAACACACCCACGCAGCAAGGCCAGCATCCCGGAAGTCAGGGTCTGGTTGCGCAGCAGAGCATCCACATTCAAGGGCTCCCGCCCGAACCTCCGAATCGAGAGGCAAGGGCCATCAATGGCCAAGGGAGGAATAATGGCGTTCACACGTGAGCCGTCGGCCAGGCGCGCGTCCACCATGGGCGACGATTCATCGATCCGGCGCCCTACGGCAGAGACAATGCGGTCGATGATGGCGAGCAAATGCGCTTCGTCACGAAACTGCACGTTGGTCCGTTCCAGCAGTCCCTTGCGCTCCACATAAACATCTTTGTGCGTGTTCACCAGGATATCGGAGATGGTGGGGTCCTTCAGTAGGGGTTCGAGAGGACCCAACCCGAACACCTCGTCGAGAATCTCCTGGGAGAGGCGCTCCCTCTCCTGAAGGGTCATCGGCGTAATTTCCGCGCTGGTCAAACTCTCGACGATCTGCGTCACTTCGGCGCGCACGGCGTCTCGATTCAACTGCGTGATGTGATCCAAATTCAGTTTCTGGATCAGCCGACGGTGAATCGCTGCCTTCACTTTGCCTAGATCGGGTTGACTCGTGTGGATATCCGCCATCTACCCCTCTTATCTCTTGCTTGAAAATAGCCCGAGGAAGGATCCACGCTTCTCTGCGCCCTCCCGGTGCACCCCGGTAATCTGTTCGACCATGCTGCGAAACTTTTGCAGCAATTGATCGTTTTGACCCTGCGAAAGTTCCGTGCCCATGTTCACCGCCCGGCTCACTTGCTTGAAGTCGTTCGGCAGACGCTCGAAGATCGGCAGCTTCACGCGCTTCTCGAAAGCTTGCAGAGGCTCTTCATCAGCCCGGTGCCAGCGATTGACCACCAGCCGAAGACGGGCCGAGTCAATGCCCAGGGAACGCAGCAAAGTAACATGCCGCTCCAGACTCCATAAGCTGGGCACATTGGTCTCCGTCACCAGGACGATTTGGCGAGCCAAACGTAGAACCGGCGCCCACTCGGAAGTGCAACTGGAGCCGATGTCCGCCACCACGAAATCAAAACTGCTCTGGGCCACATTGATGACCCGGGCGAGCGACAGTGGGGTAATCCGGTCCCACTCATCGGCGTGGGAAGCTCCGGCGAGCACTTGCACGCCGCTCTTGTGATTCGCCAGCAATCCGCTGAAGAGATGGCTGTCGAGGCGGTCAAGACTTTCCACCGCGGCGCGGAACGAAAATCGTGTCTCCAAATCCAGCAGCAGCGCGGCGTGCCCCAGAGGGTGCCCCAGATCGAACAGCACCACGCGCTTCCCCGCCCCTCGCGCCAACTGCACCGCGAGATTCACGGCGACGGTGGTAGTCCCCACGCCGCCCTTAGCCCCGGCGACAACCAAGAGCTTCTCCGTTTCGGAGCGCGGCATGCCCCGCTGCTTGACCAGCCGCTCCAGCACCTCCCGCACCACCATGGGGTCAATCGGCTGGGATAGGAATTCCCGCACCCCGCTGCGCATCGCCTGCAGCAGCAGGTCTGGGCTTGGTTCCTGATATGCCGAGCAGGCGATGATACAAGCGGCGGGATTGAGCCGGTTCAAGCGGGCAGCAAAGTCCAAGGGGGACTTCGCTTCGCGTCCGACTTCCACTAAGACCACATCGGGCACGGCGGCGCGGGAGGTTGGGCCCTACCACACCCACCGTCAACATGCTGAAGATCCTTTCGTGCCTTTCTGACCCTTTCGCGCGGGTGGAACTTCCTCTCCTCTATTTGACGCTTGGGGGCGTACCACTCGAAGCGGGCAAGGGCTTCAGGAAGGTGTCCGGGAACTGCGGCAAGGGGAGCTGTTTCGGCTGCGAATCTAAGCGCACAATGTGCGGCGTCACCATGACCAGCAACTCATCCTGACTCTTGGAGATCGAACGACTCTTGAAAAACTTCCCCAGGAGGGGCAAATCCCCCAAGCCGGGGATTTTCGAAAGTTGTTCGATCACTTGGTTATTCACCAAGCCCGCGATTACAAAACTCTGTCCGTCTTTCAAGATCATCTCCGACTCCACGCTCCGCGTAGCGATGGAGGGGATGGTGAACCCCTGGATGGTAAGGGCGTTCGTATAATCCAGCGAGCTCACTTCCGGGGCCACCTTTAAGTGGATCAGGCCCTCAGGGGTAATGACCGGGGTGAAACTCAGCTTCACCCCGTATTCCCGAAACTGCACGGTGACCACCGGCACACCTCCGGTGGCCCCCTGCACCACCGGAAATGGAAACTGCCCGCCCGCCAGGAAGCTCGCCTCCTTGCCCGTCTCTGCCAGCACGTTGGGCTCGGCGAGAATTTGCACCAGGTTCTTCTCTTCCAGGGCCTGGATGACCACGCCCAGATTAATGTCCGAGCGGAATATAAAGATGTTCAGCAACTGGCCGAGCGTAATAGGCACTCCCGCCGAACTAACCGCGGCCGTCGAAGTCGTCGTCGAACTCCCGGTGATAGTTTGACCGGATTGAACCGCGGGGGGTGAAAATTGCCCGGTCGTGGTGGTAAAAACCGTTTTCGCCGGCGACGTGCCGAGGAGGTTCGCACCCAACTGGCTTAAGGTGGAGCGGTCGACATCCGCAAATTTCACTTCCAGCAACACCTCTCCGCTATTCGCAAGAGGTACCTGCAAGAGGTTGACCACGCTATCCTTTCGGGGCGACATGGCCTGCGCGATGGCGACCAGATGGTCCGCCACGGCTTGCGAGGAAACCCGGCCGGAAAGCGTTATCACGCCCCCTCGTGCTTCCATCTGAACCGGTTCGTTGGGTAGGAGCTGGTGGATTTTCGCCACCATTTCCGTCACGTCCATATCGACATAGGCATCAAAGGTCTGGCGTTGTCCCGTCTCATCCCAGATCACCAGGGAAGCCGCGCCAGGGGACTTGCCGCTAATCAGGATTTGGGTTGGACTCACCGCCAGCGCGTCCACGATCGTCGGGTCGGCCACAGATATGCGGACGAAGCGTGCTTGCGACGATATCACCAGCGACCGCCCTACCAGCAGGTGCAGCGCCTCGGCGGATGGTCCAGCGGGAGTAGGTTGCGGCGCCGCCGCGCTGGCTTGCGTCGCAAGCGCCTCACTCCCCCCCATGCCCAAGTTCATGACGGCCAGCAGAGCCGCCACCAGCACCGGGGCCGCCAGCGTCACCAAGTTGTATCGTGTGTTTGGGACCTTCATGGAGCCGCCTACCTTACTCAATCAGCGGGGAAAAGTCTGGATTTCAACCTTGTCGCCCCGGATCACTTCCACCTTAAACGGTACGGCCGCCCGAGCCGACTTGGCCACTACCACCCGCGGAGCCGCCGCCGGGGCCGTTCCGAAAAAGATGGTGGAGCCATAGACGGGGGGGGTATTCACGTCGGTCACGTCAACCGTGTTGCGCAAAGCCAAATGGATCTTGCCGTCCGCAGAAGCGAGCGTCAACTTTTCTCCATCCTCAGGATTTACCAATAGCGTGACCACGGGGGCCGTCTGCGGTTTTCCGCTCTCCGTTTCCAACTCCTGCCCTACGGCCAATACCCGAACGTGTTCCAGGATGGTGCGGGTTACCGGCCCTGTCGGCCCCATGCCGGTCACCAGGACATCCACGATCGTGCCCGGGGTCACAAAGCCTGCCACGGCTACGACGTCATCAACGCCTACGGACACCGCTCGCATGCCTTCCGGAATGGTTACGGACAGGCCCTCTCCCGCCTCGCGTTTCGCCAGCGCCTGATCCAGAACGACCTCGCCCTGCACCAACGGGACGATCAAGGCGCGGCCCACACAGTCTTCCGGGCGCGAAAGCGATCCTTGGGGCTGCTTCCCCTCCGGCCAGTCCAGCAGCGCCAAATCATTGGCGGTCAAACGCTGGCCCAGCTTCAGTGGGCCCGCCGCCACCACCACTTGAACCTGCTTCCCCACCTTCCCCGCACCCCCCGACTGCACACGCTTGAGCTGCCGATAGACGTAGCTGCTCGCCAGAAATGCCACCACCAGCGCCACGCCTAGCCCCAGCAACATCCGACCACGATTCATGCGTTCATCCCAACTTATGGAAAAATCGGAGTGCAAACACCATCACGAAAAACAAGCCTGTCGAAAACGCTGCGGCCACGCCGAACGGGATCTTCAACAATCCCGGATTATCCAGCGTGATGGCACGAGCATTGTTCACGTGAAAGGTGGAATATACGACGAAAAGCACCCAAAGATTGTTGAGGGTCTCTCGCACCTTCCGTTCCCGGATAACTTCCACGACGGACATTGTGCCGGCAATGAGGACAGTACCCATGAGCACGACGATCACCCGCGGCGGTCCCAGGAACGCGCCGAGTGCTCCCATTAATTTCCAGTCTCCCGCGCCCAACCCCCGCACCAAAACAAATGGTAGCAAGACACCCAAGCTGATGCCGGCGCCTTCCAGGGATAACTTCGCCCACGGCCATCTCCCCAGCACCGCGCTCAGGGTTAATCCCACCAGGAAAGCAGGGACGGTCAGCCAGTTGGGAATCTTCCGGGTCCGCCAATCAAGCCAACCCGCCCACCCCGCCAAGCCCAATGCGCCCGCCGAAATCACAACTTCCTTCCACCAGCCGCTATCCATTTCAACGTCGCCACCCTCCCGCTTGACTGCACTGCCACACGGGAAGCGTTACCATCACGAAGGCTTTAGATGGGGGTCGCCACCACGCGCGGAATCCCTTTCTTGCACCATTACGCCCGCACTCGCCTGCCAATCCGAGTCTGTCATCATCCAAGAGAGCAAGTGTAATATGGCTGGCAAGTACTAACAAGACATTCTGTCGAAGGTAAACCCATATCCTTTCTCCGATGCAGAAGCGTTTCACCCCGCGCCGCACGACCGGCAGATGTGCACCCATTTGTGGTCAGCACCGGTTGTCGGCTCAACCACTCCGGTGGTCGCGCCAAGAACCCTTGCCAAACCTAAAAGCTCCCGACAAGCACCCATCTGCCTGCCCATGCCACACCGCTCGCCACCCTGCATTCAGATGATGCATGCGAGCTTCGGAAGAGGCGATCCGGCTCGGTCTAACTCGTGGCCGTAATGCTTGTCGCGGCGCTGGCGAACAAAACCTGCATGCCGTCAGCGAGGGGTTTAATTGAAACAACGGCTGTAATAGCAACCAAGGTCAGGAAAGGCCACCCAATTCTGGTCCTGCTAATCCAGCCAAAGCCGCGGCAGGAGCAACCCTCATTCAAACACCTACTCCTTGGGGTCAAGAACAACTTGCCACGCCACTTTTCGGACGACCAAGGCAAGAACACCTTGCCGCACTCAGGGCCGAATCAAGACACTGCCGCGCGAGCGGCCAAGCCAAGTTCCGTCGAGAACTCCGAGCACGTCTGACATTGCACTGAAACTTCCTCCCCTGGCAGCTACCCTCAAACCTCCCGATGGCAGGCCGTTCTTTTGGCGAAGGCGAACTAGGTCGTGCTGGTCAAACTTGTTGCCGCACTCGTAAATACTGTGCTGATGGAACTTGCCAGTGTTTTCATCGAAGCAATTGCAGCCAGAGCGACCAGGAAAATAAGCAGGCCGTATTCCACCAGATCCTGGCCTTCGTCTTCCTGCCAAACCCGCTTCAAGAGATTCTTCATACTCAATATCCTCCTCGACTGTTTATGGCAACCTCACGCCACTTCAATTTTCGCAATCTACTAGGCATCCAAATTGCCAAATCTCAAGTACTAAAGCAGTAGATCATGATTATTGAAAACAAAGACGTTAATTCAAAGTTACCTGGAGTCAAGGAACTCCACTGGGTGCGGGAATTTCCGGTGTCACCTTTTCGTGACCCTGAAAGTATTTTTTTCTAATTTCAGATGACTTCTGTACCAGATGACCGGCCTATTTCATTGATTAATATAATGAGAAGGTTCTTATGTGGGTCAGTAACACGGCGGCCTTTGGATCTCACCGAAAAAATTTAGGAAATTGCACTATCGAGACGGCTTGCCGTGCCTTGGCGCCTTCAAACAGGTCAAGACGCGATGCTCGTGTCACCGGTTTGGCGCGCTACGGGTCTCCCGACGAGCGATGGGGATTGCCAATCCAATTCACGTTCTTAGGGTGAGTTTTGGCAGTCTGATGAAGGTCAGGCCGCATGGCATTTCCTCGAATGCCCGCTGCGCGCCGGAAGGGGGTTCCCCGTTGCGTTAGGGCCGCCGCTCTGTGCAGAGCGCCCTGGTCCAGGCTTCGACATTGAGTGGACGAATCTGCGAATGTGATAAACAATAGGTGGGAAGAACTTGCTGAGACGCCGGGAGAGCGCTCCGTGCTGAACGGAAAGAAGATCTTTGTTGTCATGCCTGCGCACAACGCCGCCCGCACTTTGCGGCAGACGTGCGCGGAGCTGCCGCGGGACATTGTGGACGAGATCTTGGTGGTTGATGACCACAGTTCCGACACTACCGTGCAGTTGGCGCGAGAGTTGCGCCTGACCACCTTCGTCCACCATCGCAACCTGGGGTACGGCCGCAACCAGAAAACTTGTTATCGCGAAGCCTTGCGCCGGGGCGCCGACATCATCGTGATGCTGCACGCGGATTATCAGTATTCTCCCCGGCTGGTCGCCGCCATGGCGAGCATGATCGCTTTTGGAGAATACGACCTCGTCCTGGGATCGAGGATTCTGGGCCCGGGAGCTCTCCGCGGAGGGATGCCGCTGTACAAGTACGTTTCCAATCGGCTTTTGACCTTCTATCAGAACATCCTGTTCGATCATAAAATTTCGGAATACCACACGGGTTACCGCGCTTTTTCACGTGAGGTATTGAGCACCCTGCCCTTGGAAGAGAATTCCGATGACTTTATTTTCGACGGTGAAGTATTGGCGCAAGCCATTTACCTCCACTATCGCATCGGGGAGATTTCCTGCCCGGCTCGCTACTTTCCCGAGGCGTCATCGCTTAATTTCTCGCGCAGCGCCAAGTACGGGCTACAAGTGTTGGTGGTCGCACTCAAGTACTGGCTTCAGAAAAAGGGGCTTGGACGCTTCCGATTGCTGAATCCTCAGGGCCGAAAATTGTCGGAAGACTATTACACGGAAATTATTGAGGTCCGCCAACAGGAAAATCGCTCCTAAGGCCCGCCGCGCGGCATGATTTTCCTAATCACCACCAGCGCGGACAATCTCATTCCCCATCCTGGTTTCGGTCAACTATAATGCCAGAGTGTTTGTCACCCTCGTGTGTTGCTGCCTTCTGCTGAACTCCGGCGGTGCGGTGTACCTGCTGGCCCAGGCGAACCTCGAACGGTGGAAGAAGACGGTGTTCGCGGTGGTGGCGCTCGCTTCACTGGCGTTGAAATTGATCCTGGCAACACGGGGGCACAATTACGATTTGGATTCGTTTGGAATTGTTGCCTCTCTCGTTCTGCACGGAAGAAGCGTTTACGCGAATACATCGCGCTTCAATTATGGGCCCCTTTGGGCCATCATTCTGGCGGGCCTCCAACAGCTTTCCACCTTGCTGCCGGCGATGGGGGGAGAGGCCTTCCATGTGGCCGTCGCCGCGTTCCTGGGGATTACAGATGTGGCCCTGGCCGCCCTTCTGGCCGCAATGTACCGGTACGGCGCGGGGCTCTTCTTCCTTTGCTGCCCGGCAACCATCCTGTTGACGGGCTATCATTCGCAATTTGAGAATTTTGCCTTGCTCGCCGGACTCGCCTCGTGGTTGCTGATTCGAAGCGGCTCCACCCCAACGCCCCGGCTCGTCTTCGCGGCGGCATTGCAAGGCGTATCGCTGATCATCAAACACGTTCTTTTTATGTTTCCGGTGTGGGTACTGTTCTGGCATCTTCGGCCTTTCGTTCTTACCCTGGATGCTTGATCCGCCCTCGCGCGCGAGCATTTATCATAACGTGTTTCAGTATCGCTCGGAGTTCAACCTCTCCTTAACCCGGCTCATCGTCTCGGTCCACCCTTTTGCGCGGGTTTCCCCGGCGGCATCGGTCGTCCTCCCCTTGGGATGGATGGCGGTGGTGATAGTGGCCGGAATTATAGTGGCGCGCGGGAAAGACGACTTTTTCCCGATGTATCTTCTGGCCATGTTCGCATTCTCACCAGCATTGAGGGACCAATACTTAGCGCTCCCTCTGCTCGCCAGCGCGATTCTCTACACGAGTTGGCCAAGTTGGGCCTTGGCGGGTACAACCATGGTGGCTTTGTTCAGTTCCCCGGCCGACATCTTTCGCTATCCTTTCAACATCGTTTATTACAGCGCCATGGTCAGCACCCAAATCTGCGCTGCGGCCTTGTTGCTGGTTCAACTGCGGCGCGCAAGCCCGTCGCGGACGGCTCCTTGGCCCACACCGGAGGCCCCGCAAAAGGCGGTGACTCTGGCCTTCGGCAGCATCGGTCTAGTCTTGGTTATATTCCTGGTCAAATCATTTGCCCTGCATTGGGCAGGTCCGGCACAGCCGCTGATGAACAGATGAATCCCGGATACCCGTCCAAATCGATGGGGGCCAAACTGCCGAGCGTCGTACCACCCTCTACCCCGCCAGTGTTGACCATCCTCATGCCCGCGCGCAACGAGGAGGAGATCATCGCCGCGGCGGTCACGGAGTGGCATGCGGAGGTCATCGCCAAGTTGCCGGGTTCCCGCCTTCTGGTGATCGACGACGGTAGCACCGACGGCACCCCGGAAGTGTTGGGCCAGCTCGCCCGGACCCTGCCGGGCTTCGCCTTCATCCGCCGCGAAGTAAATGCCGGGCACGGCCCGGCTCTGTTGTTCGGTTTCCGCCAAGTGGATAGCGAATTCGTATTTCAGACCGACAGCGACCGTCAGCATTGTCCCGCCGACTTCTGGCGGCTCTGGGAGCTGCGCAACCAATTCGATTTCGTGTTCGGCGTTCGAATAAAAAGGCAGGACGGCGCCTTCCGCCAACTCGTCACCGCGCTGATGCGCATCCTGAACTGGCTGCTTTGGCAGGTGTGGATTTCCGACGCGAATTGCCCCTTCAAGCTCATGCGGGCCGAGGCCTTGGCGGCGGTGCTCAAGCATGTCCCCGAAGATGCGTTTATCCCCATGGTGATGGTCTCGATTTTGGCGCGCAGGCTGCGCTTCCGCGTGACGGAAGTTCGCGTTCCGCACCTGCCGCGGCGCGGAGGAACACCCTCGTTGCGAGGGCTGGCGCGCTGGACCCGAGTCGGATGGCTCTGCGCGCGCCAGTTGGCGCGGCTGCGATTTCGTCAATAGGCGGGATTGATCATTTTCCCGCTTGCCCAGGATAGGGCTCCCACTTCGCCGAATCTTTGTCAGGTTCCGCCAGCCACACTTGCCGGTCCTTATAGTAATCAATTAGCTCTTGATTGCGGGCTGCGCCCATGTCCATGGCCCAAACCACCTTGGATTGGTCGATGTCGGCGGGGTTGTACACCCAGTCGTACAGCGACTTGGAGCGCGGCGTGAATCGTACGAAGACGAGTTGTTTCCTGGGCGACGCGTGCAGTTGGGCCAACATCCGCGCGCGGTCCGTCGTAACCACTTTCTCGTTGTACCAGGTGGGCGGCCAATCCGGGGTGAGTGGCAAGCGCAGCGGGCCTGCGCCCCACCGCACCATCAAAAGAAAGGCGCAACCCAGCGGCAGGGCTCGGGCCAGAAACCGTCCCGCCGGCTGGCCGTGCCACTGCCACTGGCGCAGGCGCCGTAGGGCCAGCAACAGCAGGGCGAGGATCACGCACGTCAGGGGCGCGGCGTAGTGGGGGAAGAAAAACACTTCGATGGCGAGGCCCGCGAAATACGTCCCGGCCGCCGCCAGCAGAAAGCGTGTTTCCCGGGTGATCGAGCGCCACGAAAAACCCATGGGCAGGGTGGCTATCACCATCACAAAAGGGAGCGTGAGCAAAGGCCCAAGGTAGAACATCCAGATGTGAACGAATTTGGCTGCGATGACGGCCAACATGCCCAGGGGCGTGCGCGTTTGCGTGTAGAAATCCAGCTCATTGTGCATATAGAAATCGCGCATTGCCGGGTGGTGATAGACCGGCTCAGGCCGAGGGGATTGCCACATAAAGTAAGGCGCCACAGCGTACGTGCTGCGGTCCACCTGGTAGGGCATACGGATCGGGCTGCCGGTAACACGCCAAAAGTAGTAGCACGTAGCGAGTGCCGCCAGGCTCAACACAACGCCTATGGGCGCCACAACGCGCCCCCCCACCACGCGCAGCGGTGGGCGCGGCCGGCGCACGACCCACACCATCAGCGCCGCGGCGACCGGCAAGCAGAAGATCATCCCCTCGAAAGGACGGCTGTTGGCCAGAACCGCCGCCCCCAAACCCATCAGTAAGGCGTCGCCCACGCGTTGCGACCTTTTGATTCGCGGCAGCGCCCCCAGAACCAAGGCGCCGCCGGTGGCCGCCACGGCCCCACCCCAGTAGCTATTCGCCCAATAGCTGAACACACCGAAATGCATCCCGGCCAGCAGCCCGCCCAGCAGCGCCCAGGCAGGCGGCAGCCATCCTTGCAACATCCAGCTGAGGACGGCGCCCAAAAGCGCCACGCTCAGCCAAACTCCCACAAACGGATGGCCGGTAGTGACCTGCCCGAACGCCAGCACCAGACCCTGCCCCGGAGGATACATCGAGGCATAAGTCGGCTGCTGGATCACATGAAAAGTTTCCAAGTGAATCCACATGGGGTGAGGCGGATTGGCCAGACGGCCATGCGCAAAAGTATCCGCAGCCAGAAGAAAACTGAACTCATCGTTGATATAGGGTTGTGGCTCAGGGAGAACCGGCAGCGCCGCCGCGCGCGCGGCGAGCGCCACGAGCGCCACAACGATTACGGAGAGCCTTTGCCGGTTGGCCAGCGCGACGAAGCGACGCTCAACTAACGCGAACCACGAGGAACCCAACCGGGGACACTTCAAGGCCAGGACCACCAAGACGAGAGCCAGACCGAGTTCAATCCA
>JBEKAD010000293.1:0-6972 GCA_050018435.1 Terriglobia bacterium | reverse complement strand
AACAGGACGCCGGTTTGGGTGTCCTCAAAGATGATGTTGGAGAGGGGGTAGCCGCGCGCGATCTTTTTCTTGATCTCGGTGTCAAGATCGTCATGGGTGTCTTTGGCTTCTCAGTAGCCGCGTGGCAGGCTGTTGCGGTCGAGCAGGGTACCGTCAGGACGAATGATCGCGCCGCCGGACTTCCCCGAAAGCTCGGCGATGAAGGTTCAGTCCTTGAGCCGGGCGGTCTCCTGGAGCAAGGACTCGAAGGGCGAACGCACGCTCATCTCGTTCAGCACACCCTGGGCCCGCAGGGCTGCGACGCTTTCGTAATATTTGCGAATGGAGCGATGCGTGGGTGTTATGAGATGGTGACCGGTCATAACGTTGGAGGCAATACTAGCACCTTCGCCGGGTCCGGGCCAAGCGCAATGCTTCGTGTCAGACGGTGGACATTGTCGTCGGCGGGCGTGAAAAGCCGCGGACCTCGGGGGCGGAGGTCCGCGCTACGCTTGCTTCGGCCGTGATTTTTTCGCCCCTTGCGGGGCTCGGGCGGGGTGGGGGCCGATTTTCCCCCGGCTGGCGAAGCTGTGAAAAATTTGACAGCGGGCGATTTCACTTGGTGTAACCCATTGAAAATTCGCGTAGGGGCACGCCATGGCGTGCCCCGACCGGGATTTTTTCACAGCTTCATCGGGCTGGGTCAGGAGGCACATCCATTGGCAAGTTCCAGCCCGGAAGGGGCGGGCCAATCGGAACGGCCGGCAGGGTGAGAGGCGTGGCACGCCCCTTCCGGGCTTGCCCTCCACGCTCCCGTACCCTGCACCCTGGGCGCTGCCCAGCGCTGTGATAGGCGGCTGCGCGCAGAAGCTCTTCTCTGTCATTGCGCGCGTTGGGGTCAGGGACATGCAAACCTCTCTCGTGCGCAGCGGTCACTGCGGCGGAAAGTCCACCGATCTTAACGGCGGACGACCCTTCGGCCCCGCGATGAGCGCCGCTCGCCCCCGGCGCTCACCATACTACTCTAGCTCAGAGCCCAGGGTGCTTGTTAACAGAAATGTGGGGCTTTTTCCATAGAATCGTCAAAGCAGTAGGGGTAGGGCTTGCCCTACCCTGTCCTTCGGCGGCAATGGACACAGAGGGGACGGCAAGCCGCCCCCCTACATCGGGATGAAGAGCCGCGGAGCCCAACGAAACCGATCCGCAGTTGCAGGGGATCGACCTGTTCGTGCCGCCGGACCGGCAGAAGCACGGAGAGAGACGGCCCGCCACGACCGGGCCTCCGCCCCCCGCGGCGAGCGTGACGGAGCAGATGCGGCACAAGCTGCGGACGGCGGAAGGACAGGCGGTTTATAAGCGGCTAATGCCAGCTCGGAAGGGACTGGTGAAGCGACCGGAAGATGGATGGTGATCGAGTTGCACCGATTTTGCTTTGGATAAGGCGACGATAGCGCGTGCCCCATGCCGATTGACCATGTGCGGTTGCCGCTGGGGTATCGGCATGAGAAAAGCCAGCGGTCAGAAATTCACTGATCGTGGCTACCCACTGTAAGTTCATGAAAATAATAATAAAATAAAATATTGACAATATAACACTAATGTTTTATTATAATTACGTGCTAAAGAAATCTTAAGGTCCAATAAATGGAGGCAAACCACCCACCGATTGTTCGATTTGCACCTGAGGACAACACCCTCTATCTGTAGGGTGAGCGCAAGTTCGAATAAGGAAGTGGAGGAGCAGAACTATCATGCGGCCCAACCGGGGTGTGAGTGCAAACCCCATCACCAAGCTACTTCGCGTATATGGTCGGGCGGTCGGAGGAAACTTGGGTCATGAGGGGGGTCGAAAGGATATTCTGGCTATGGAGCCATCAGAGTGCGGAGAAACCCAAATCTCAGGAACCGAGACGGAAGCCGCCTTTCTGCCCGCAAGCCGAGTTCGCGGCCGAGAGTACTGGCCCGTCCCGAGGAGGATAAGATTGCATCGTCAATTTCAGATTCAGAGTCGCGGGGAGAGCCCAAGAGGTGGACACCGCCCCGAACTCCTTTTCTCGATCTATATTGGTATCGCTATTTTCTGTATCTTCTGTCTACCCCAAAATGCCGCCGGGCAAGGGATGGGAGGCCATCCTGCACCGAGTGTCAGCCTTTCCCCCAGCAGTCTTTCCTTTGGGAGCCAATCCGTCGGCGCGACCAGTACGGCTCAGACGATCACTCTGACCAATACCGGCAACGCAAGTTTGACCATCACTCGCATTTCAGTGAAAGGCACCAATGCGGGCAACTTCGCTCAGACCAACACGTGCAGCGGCTCGGTAGCGGCGTACCATACCTGCACGATCAAGGTGACTTTCACACCAACGGCCATTCTGAATCGCACAGCCTCGATAAGTATCACCGACAATGCCGTCGGCAGCCCCCAGACGGTGAGCCTTTCCGGGACCGGCACAAGCTCCGCGCCTGTAGTCAGTCTCTCATCCACCAGCTTGGCCTTCGGCAACCAGCCTGTCCGGATGACCAGTGCGGTACAGACCGTCACCCTGACCAACACCGGCAAAATGGCCTTGAGTATCACCAGCTTCGCCGTCACGGGCGCCAATGCCAACGACTTTGCTGAGGCGAACATTTGCGGCAGTTCGGTCGCGGCCGGCGCAAAGTGTACGATTGCCGTGATGTTCACGCCTTCCGCCGCCGGGGCGCGCACGGCGGCACTCAGTATGTCGGACAATGCCAACGGCAGCCCGCAGACTGTGCCCCTGTCTGGCACGGGAAGCCACGACGTGTTTCTATCTTGGACCGCCAGCGTGACCCTTGGGGTCATGGGCTATAACGTCTACCGGGGGACAACTTCGGGTGGGGAGAGTTCGACACCGCTGAATTCCATGCCGATTAACGGTACCACCTTTACAGACGAGAATGTGACGGCACGAGCGACATACTACTACGTGGTTACGGCCGTAGCTTCGGATGATGTTACCCAGAGCGCGAACTCGAACGAAGCCGCAGCCACCGTGCCCTCATCCTAACCCGGGTTTCGCAGTGAATCTCAACGGAGCACTGAGAGATTTGGGGGAGGGCGGGTCAAGTTTCTCCTTGCGCGGCCTCGGGCCCGAACCCATAATCAAAAGCGGGACGCCAACGTTAGCAATTAATGTTGGGGGCCATGGGATATAGTTGTAGGGACGACGGTCACAACCCTCGGCGGGCACGGAGTCGGCAACACCACCCGGGTCCGGGAGATTCTGCACTGGTACGAAAGTGATCGTCCTGGCCTCAAGACCAACTTGGGGCGATTACTCAATGCGGGCAGGCTGGCGGGCACGGGAAAGTTTGTGATTCTGCCTGTGGACTAAGGCTTTGAGCACGGGCCGGCGCGGAGTTTCGCCGTGAACCCGGCCGGGTACGATCCCAACTATCCCTTCGAGTTGGGGCTGGCAGCGGGCCGCAACGGCTTCCAGCGTCCCAAAGAGCACGCGCTGAAGTTTCTGGAAACGATCATGAAGATTTACGCCGGCGAGTTAGCTTAATCGGTTTGGCCGCCGGCTGTTCGTGGTCTGTTGTCAGTAGTCCGTGGTCACTGGTCCTTGGTCAGTGGCCCGGGGTCACCGACGAATGTGTGGTCGTTGGCTGTAATCTAAAGATCAAATGGCGCGAACATTTTTCGAATCTAGTACGATCGAAAGACGCACCAAGGACAACGGACCAAGGACAACGGACAAATGACAACCCATGCCCACTCTTCTGATTGTTGAAGACGAAGCAAAGATGCGGCGTCTGCTGGAGTTGAACCTTGCTGAGGAAGGTTACACCATCCTGACTGCCGCCGACGCCGAAGCCGGCCTGAACATCCTGCGGCAAGAGAAGATCGACCTGATTGTGACCGACCTCAAGCTGCCCGGGATGAATGGCCTGGAATTCTTGCAGGCGGTGAAACGCACCAACGCCACCTTGCCCGTCGTGGTGATGACGGCGTTTGGCACCGTCGAGACGGCGGTTGAGGCCATGAAGGCAGGCGCCAGCGATTATGTGCTGAAGCCCTTTGGCATGGAGGAAATCAAGCTCATCCTCCGCAAGGAATTGGACGTTCATCGCCTGCGCGAGGAGAACCGGTCGCTGCGCGAGGCGCTGGGCCAGCGTTACCAGTTTCGGAACATTATTGCCTACAGCCCGAAGATGCAGGAAGTACTGGCGACGGTCGAGCGGGTAGCCCCCACGAATTCCACCGTGCTGCTGGGCGGGGAAAGCGGCGTGGGCAAGGACCTGATCGCGCGCGCCATCCACGAGCACTCGCGGCGCGCGGCGGAGGCCTTCATTAAAGTCAACTGCACGGCAATTCCGGAAAACCTGCTGGAAAGCGAACTGTTCGGTTACGAGAAGGGCGCATTTACGGGCGCCAACACCACCAAGCCCGGCCGGTTCGAGCTCGCTGACAAGGGCACTATCTTTCTCGACGAGATTGGGGATGTTCCGGGTTCGATCCAGGTGAAGCTGTTACATGTCCTACAGGACCGCCAATTCGAACGGCTGGGCGGAACCAAGACCCTCAAGGTTGATGTGCGCGTCCTCGCCGCCACCAATCAGGATCTGCGCGCGGCGCTGGAGCAGGGAACTTTTCGCGAGGACCTCTACTACCGGCTGAACGTCGTGCCCATCAGCATCCCGCCGTTGCGCGAGCGCAAGGAAGAGATTCCCTACCTCGTTGACTATTTCATCGCCCGCTTCGCGCACGAGTCCGGCAAACCCCTTACCGGCATCACCCCCCCCGCGCTAAAACTCCTGACGGATTTTCACTGGCCCGGCAACGTGCGTGAACTCGAAAACATCATCGAGCGCGCCGTGGCTCTTTCCACCGGCACGGTGATCGACGTTGCGGATATCCGCCTGGATGTTTCACCCTCGAGTCCGGCCACGTCTGCCGTGCCCGGCTCGGCGCCCTTTCCACCCGCCGGCATGACCCTGGAACAATTCGAAGACGAAATCATTCGCGAGGCCCTGCGCCGCGCCAACGGCAACAAAAGCCAGGCAGCCCGTCTGCTCGGCCTGTCGCGCAACGCCCTGCGCTACCGCCTGGCCAAGCTCGGCGTGCCGGACGAGGAAGAGAAGTAGGCGGAAAGCAGAAGGCAGGGAAGAGCGCCAACCTGGCCTGTACCGCTGCCGTTCGTAAGCGCGGCCGAAGATGAAGGCTGCGGCGATTTGCGCCACTCGCTCGACTGTATGAAGGAGTGTATACTCGCTGGTGGCGAGAGACCGACTTGTGAATCCTGGTCTCGGATGCCCTGAAGCATGCCGATTATCTCGACGTTCTTCGGAATCGTCATTCGGATGTTCTACAAAGAGCACGCGCCGCCACATTTCCACGCGGAGCATCAAGGCCAACAGGCCAAGTGCAACTTCGACGGGGGAAATCATCGCAGGATACCTTCCGTCTAGGACGGCACGTGCCCTGATCCGGCGATGGGCTGTCTCCCACCGCCGCCAGCTTGACGCCAACTGGGAGAAAATGGAAGCAGGACAAGTTTTGGATCGAATTGAACCCTTGGAGTGGTTGTCATGACGTTTCTGCCGTGCGTGATCCGCGCCGACTATCGTGGTGGGTTTCGTATCCGCCTCACCTTCAACGACCTTTCCGAGGGGACGGTTGACTTCCGTCCTTGGCTGGAAGGCCCAGTCTTCGAACCGCTCAAAGAACCGGCCCATTTCCGGGACTTCTTTGTAGATGGAGGCACGGTCGCCTGGCCAAACGGTGCTGATATCGCCCCTGAGACTCTTTACGAAGCCGCGAAGCACCGGAGCATAGCCGCGGCCCCCAAGCGAACAACCCGCAAGCACCCGCTGCGGGCCACCGCCAAGACACGCTTGAAGCCCGCCAGGGCGCGAGTTCACGACTGAGGTTTGGGGACTAACGCGTCGGGTAACATGTGCGTCGCCGAGATGACTTCTGACACCTAGGGCGCGGTCCCTTTCACCAAGAATTCAGAATGGCCGCCGAAATCGTACACATGCTGGGGAGCGCATTCTGCGCGAATCCCGGCGGGCTCGAGACAGATAGTCATCTGTTCTCCGTCGTCAGGAAGCCGCACCAAGCAAGCGCGGATCTGCCTTGCAGGCCCGCGCCCTTGAAGCATCGCTGGCCACAAAAGCCACCGACCTTGAAGAGCCGATCTGCGCTCGCTTGAAACACCCTCGCCAGCAGAGGTCTAATCAGGTACGTTCCCGCTACCACCTCGGCTTTGGAGGAGGCAACCCCAAATGAGTAATTTGGACCAGCGTCAAGACAACAGTCCATCGAGTGCCAATGCGACGAAATCCACGGAGGACTCATCGCGTTGGTGGCAGAATTACTTGGTTCGGTATGCAACGGGCACGGCAATTGGATCTGTCGTTTTCTACTTTCTCTAGGCATCCTCCATAGTCCCAAAGGGTTTGTTCTTTACCCACGCCGGCGCCAGCGATACGACGATAACGCTTGACGCGGTGCATCTTGCGCTACTGGCTGCATATGATCTCGCCTACTGCTATATCGCAAGTAGTCCGATGCTCGTATTTCACGCCGGCCGATTTCTGCTGAAGCCGGCCGAGAAGTGCAGACACTGTTGTGTAAAGATCATCATTATCGTCGTATTCGTGATTTGCATCATTAGCGCCATGCTTGTCGTTTTAGCCACCCTCCACAAGATTGGTTTTAACAATTTGGGTTGGGTGGCGTACATTCCTGCTGCTTTGATTTGGCTGTTTCAATGGGGAGTTCTCTGGTACACGATCAAAGATTCCGACGGCATCTATGATTTCTATAAGGATCTCGACAAGTGCCGAGGGGAAAATAGGGTAAAGAATGGCGAGATCGTTGACTCGTATCGGCACCTCAGGGAACATGGCAATGCTCTCTCGATTGTCCTCCTTGAGATCGTGCTCGGCGCCGCCTTGACTCGGGTGAGTTCGGTGGCCAACGGCTCGCCGGACGAAACCAAACTGTCCTTGCTGGCTGTAATG
>JBEKAD010000292.1:0-6984 GCA_050018435.1 Terriglobia bacterium | reverse complement strand
AACCTGGAGGGGGTTACGGATTCACGCCTTCGCTGCCTTTTCCCCAGGTTGGGGCCGCTGGTGGGTTACGCCTGCACGGCCATCATTATTTCCGGCGAACCTGTGCCCCATCCCCGCGGCGTCTCGCGCCGCGACTATTGGGAATACCTGCGGTCCTTCCCCGGGCCGCGCCTCAGCGTGGTGCAGGATCTCAGTCCGGAGCCCGGCGGCGCGTATTGGGGCGAAGTCAACTCCAGTTTGCACAAAGCCCTGGGAAGCCAGGGGGTCATCACGGATGGCACCGTGCGCGATCTCGACGAGGTGGAGCGCCTGGGCTTTCATCTCTTTGCCTCCGGCGTCCAGGTGTCGCACGGCTACGCGCATTTGGAGGATTTCAACCAGCCGGTGAAGGTTTTCGGCATGGATGTGTCGCCGGGCGACTTGATCCATGCCGACAAGCACGGCGCGGTGGTGATCCCACACGAAATCGCCCGCGAGGTCGCCCAGGCGGCGCAGCGTGTAGATCAGAGCGAAAAGCCCATGCTGGCGGCCTGCAAGTTGGCGGATCCCATTGACGAACTCGACCGGCTGATTTCACCTGAGTATTAAGGAGCGCTCGGTTCCAAGGGTACAGGATGGAGGTTGGTCCAGTTGGTACTTTGTGCCACCTGGACAAACGCGGAAATGGCTCGCGGGGTATAGTTGCTCTTCTTTTTCAGGAGCACCATGCGCGCCGACAGCGGCGGGGCATCCGTATGGATGATGTGGAGCGACCCGCTGCGAACTTCCGTATTGGCGTTATAGAGGAAGAGCATGGCCACGCCCAACCGGCTCCTCACCATGGCTTTGATGGCTTCCGCGCTGTCAGACCGCATCACCACATTGGGCTGGAAACCGATGCGTTGAAAGTGGTCGTCAATCAAGTTCTGCATGCGCGAGCCCTTTTGGAAGAGAATAAACGGCACTTTGGCCAGGCGGTCCATCAAGCAGTGGGAAGGAAGTTCCCCGCCCGCCGAGAAAACGCCCACGTGCGATTCCCACAAAGCCAACGGGATGAACTCGTGGCACTCCGCTTCCCGATAGGCAACCTCAAAGATGAGATCCAACGACCCGTTTTCCAGGGACTCAGCCAGAAGCCTCGAGTTCCCGGTCTCAATAAAAATCTCGACCTTCGGGTACTTGTGTCGAAATTTGGAAATGATCCGTGGAAGCATATAGCAACTGAAATTGGGGCCCGCTCCAACGCGCACCAAACCGCCGATTTGCTCTTTCCAATCGGCGATTGCCTTAATCACTGCGTCCCGTTGTTCAAGGACACCCTGAAAATGCGGTATGAGCGCCTCTCCCGGAACCGTCAGGCGGAGGACGCCATCATGTTTTTCGTACAGTTGCACACCCAGTTCTGCCTCCAGGGTCTTCAGGTGCTTGTGCACCGCCCCCGGTGTGCGTCTTAACTCACGAGCCACTTCCAAGATGCTGTGAGTTTTGGCGAGGAGGACGAAGCTCTGAATTTCGCGTAGTTCCATGGCGCTTGTATGTATCTTGAATCAGTAGCGGCTCGAAGTCAACTCACGTAAATGGCCCGAAAGCGTATTTCCGGCATTCGACATCAACCTTCATCCATGCAAGGATATGAACTTATGGCAAATACCACGAACCCAACAGAGATCATTGTGAAGATGCGGAATTCCACCGCAGGCAGAGAGCCCCCTGGGCGCAGGTGATTCCAGACGCAGTCGGGTGTATGATTCCATGCCGCAGGATTATTGCGAGCGGCGCTTGACGGAGTAAACGACTGAGCCTTTCACAGCCACCCTCAGGAGCAGCCCGTGGAAATGTGTGCGTTCCATTGCCTTTGAATCACAATACCGGCCAAAGTGCAACTGGCCAGAATCTTTTCTGCGTTGAGGAGTTCATGATGCGCAAAGCAGTGAAATCATCCCTTCCAGTACTTCTCTTCCTTTCCCTGATGCTGTTATCCATAAACGGTGAGTCCCAGTCAGGGCAGTCCAGCGAGAAGACAGCCGCCGGCGCCGGGCCAGCCGATTATGTGAACACCTTCGTCGGAACCGCCGGACGAGACATGGGAAACACTTATCCCGGCGCGGCGCTGCCCTTTGGGATGATCCAGTGGAGTCCGGAAACTACGACGGGCTTTATCAAGCATGACGGAAGTTACTTTTACAACGAAGATGGTATTCGAGGTTTCAGCCTCACCCACCTGAGCGGCCCCGGCTGCCCGATCATGGGGGATGTTCTCATCCAGCCTGTGGTGGGTGCGGTGACATCGTCGCCCGTAACGAGCGCCGCCGCCTATTTGGCGAAATTCTCCCACAGCAAGGAAGAGGCTTCACCCGGGTTCTACTCCGTGGGCTTCGACAACGGAGCGAAGGTTCAACTAACCGTCACTACACGGGCCGGCATCGGGAATTTCGCCTTCCCGGCCTCGGCAAATTCCGCCATCCTTTTTGATGTGGGCCGAAACGCCACCGGCGTGAGCAGCGCCACGATTGAAATCACGGGCGACCGGAGAATCACCGGAAGCGTTTCAACCGGCCACTTTTGCAGTGTCACACAAGACAAGTACACGGTGTATTTCGCTGCGGAGTTCAGCCGCCCCTTCACCGGTTTCGGAACCTGGAATGGTCCTAGCGTGAACAAGGGCCAGCGGTCCGTAACCGGGCCCGGCACGGGCGGTTGGGTGGAATTCGACACGATGAAAAACCATGACGTGGTGATGAGGATTGCCCTCTCTTACGTCAGCGTGGCGAACGCACGGATGAATCTTGCGAGGGAAATCCCCGGTTGGGATTTTGACGCGGTGCACCAGGCGGCCCACAACCAGTGGAATCATGATCTGGGCTTGATCACTGTGAATGGTGGCACCGACGACGAAAAGCGGGTGTTTTATACGGCCCTTTATCACGCCCTGCTGCACCCCAATACCTTCAACGACGTCAACAATGAATACATCGGATTTGACGACAAGATCCACCTGGCCGAGGGCTTTACTCTCTATGCAAACTACTCCGGCTGGGACATCTATCGCTGCGAAGTGCAACTGCTGGCCATGCTCTTTCCCAAGGAAACGAGCGACATGGTGACCTCGTTGGTCTTGGATGAACAACAGGGAGGGGGCCTGCCGCTTTGGCCGGTGGCCAATGACGAAGCTTGCCAAATGGTCGGCAACCCATCCCCTCCGATCATCGCTGACGCCTATGCGTTCGGCGCCAGGGCGTTTGATACCAATGCCGCGCTGGCGGCCATGCTAAAAGGCGCAACCGACCCCAATGCCAAGGCAGTGTTTTGCCCGGAATGGGACAATCTCGAGGACTACTTGAAATACGGCTACCTTGGCCCCGACACCATTCGCTGGCACAATCGCCAAAGCGGCCCCTCTCACACGCTGGAGTTCACCACGACGGATTTTTCCATCGCCCAGCTTGCGCAAGCGATTGGCGACACCAGCACCTACCAGACCTTCATGAGAAGGGCGCAATTCTGGAGAAACATTTTCGATACGAAGACCGGCTATATCGAACCGCGGAGGAAGGACGGCTCCTTTATCCAGGTGGACCCAGCGGCGCCCAAGTATTACGTCGAAGGAAATGCCGCCCAGTACAGTTGGATGGTTCCTTACAACATGCGGGCATTGTTCGACCTGATGGGTGGAAACGCCCAGGTGGTGGAAAGACTGGATAAGTTCTTCACGGAGCTGAACGCAGGTGGTGCTAAGCCCTATTTTTGGATCGGGAATGAACCCGTCTTCGCTGTACCCTGGGCCTACGATTTTGCCGGCGCCCCCTGGGGTGCGCAGTCCGTTACCCGGCGCGTTGAACTGGAGCTTTTTACGCCCCAGCCCGACGGCGAACCCGGGAACGATGACCTCGGCGCCACGTCCGCGTGGTATGTCTTCGCTGCACTGGGCGTCTATCCGGCCATTCCCGGTGTGGGGGGATTGGCCCTGAATAGCCCTCTCTTCCCGAGTGCCACGATTCGTCTTGGAAATGGGAAAACCATAATGATTGAAGGCGATAACGCCTCGGCGTCGAATCCTTACGTCCAGAGTCTGCGCGTGAATGGCAAGCCTTCCGAAACGACATGGATTCCCTACGACACCCTAAGCCAAGGGGCGACCTTGCAGTTCAAGCTCGGAAACATTCCCAACAAGCAGTGGGGAACCAAGGCGGAGGACGCGCCTCCTTCCTTTGCGGAAGGCATGGAGGCCTCCGGCAAGTGAAACGTGGAAGCCCTGAAGCGTGGCGGGATGAGGTATGGTGTTCCTCGCATAGCTTCGCAGCCTTTGCGAACGCTTGCACCACGCAGCCACTGAATTTAAGATGCCGGGCAACGTGAAGCACGCTGATTCTGTTGCTCAGTCCAGGAGTTTATGATGCGGAAGCCGATGCCATCATCCCTGCGGGTTCTCCTCCTTGCCGTGATGCTGTTATCCGTCAACGGTGAATTACGGTCAGGGCAAGCAGGTGCGAATAGCCGCGTTGAATCAGGACCCGCCGATTACGTAAACACCTTTGTGGGAACCGCCGGGCCCGACGCCGGGGCCACCTACCCTGGAGCCGCGTTGCCTTTCGGCATGATTCAATGGAGTCCCGAAACTTCCAATGGTTTTACGCGCAAGAATGTGGGTAGCTACGTCTACGATGACAACATGATTCGGGGCTTCAGCCTCACCCACCTGAGCGGCCCCGGCTGTCCGATGGCAGGCGACATTCCCATCCAGCCGGTGCTGGGGGAACTCAAGGTGTCACCGGCAACGGACCCCGCATTCTATCGGGCCAAGTTTTCCCACACCCACGAACAGGCTTCACCCGGGTATTACTCCGTAGCCTTCGACAACGGGATCAAAATTCAACTGGCCGCCACGCTTCGCGCCGGCATCGGCAAATTTGCCTTCCCCGCTTCTGGAAATTCCAACTTGCTCTTCGATTTGGGCCGCAATGCCACTGAGGTCTTCGACGCCGCGATGGGCATCGATGGGCCGCACAAGATTTCCGGCAGCGTTACGAGCGGCGCCTACTGCCACGCCGCCCACCGCTACACGATCTATTTCGCTGCGGAGTTCAACCGGCCCTTCGCGAGTTTCGGGACCTGGAACGGACCTACCGTGAACAAGGGACAGCGCTCGGTGAGGGGAGCACATACGGGCGGTTGGGTGGGGTTCGACACCACGGAGAACCACAACGTGGAGATGCGGATCGCCCTCTCTTACGTCAGCGTCGCCAACGCCTGGAAGAATCTGGACGCGGAGATCCCCGGCTGGGATTTCGGCGCAGTGCGCCAGGCCGCCCACAACCAGTGGAACCGGGACTTGCAGCGAATCTCCGTAAGCGGCGGCACGGACAGCGAAAAACGTGTGTTTTATACAGCCCTTTACCACACCTTCCTGCACCCGAACACATTCAATGACGCCAACGGCGAGTACCGGGGCTTTGATAACAAACTTCACGTGGCCCAAGGCTTCACCCTTTACACGAACTACTCCGGATGGGACATTTACCGCACCGAAGTGCAACTGCTGGCGATGCTCGTGCCCAAGGAAGCGAGTGACATGGCGCAATCGTTGGTGGTGGATGCGCAACAAGGCGGCGCGCTTCCCGTCTGGCCCGCTGCCAATGACGACGCGTGCCAAATGGTGGGCAGCCCCTCGTGCCCGATCATCGCCGATGCCTATGCCTTCGGCGCTCGAAGCTTTGATGCCAAGGCCGCGCTCGCGGCGATGCTGAAAGGCGCAACCCAACCTGACGTCCACTGCAACCATTGCCTGGAATGGGACAGTCTTGATACTTACTTGAAATTCGGCTATCTGGGCCCCGACACTCCCGGCAGGCGGCCGCACAGCGGACCGTCGCAAACCCTCGAGTTCACCATGGCGGATTTTTCCATCGCCCAAATCGCCCAAGCCCTCGGGGACTCGGCCACTTACCAGACCTTCATGCGCCGTGCGCAGTTCTGGCGAAACACTTTTGATACCCAAATCGGCTATATTGAGCCGCGTATGAAGGATGGCTCGTTCATCCCGGTGGACCCGGCATTGCACAATCATTTTGTCGAAGGAAACCCCGCCCAGTACAGTTGGATGATCCCCTACAACCTGCGGGCGGTGTTCGACCTGATGGGCGGCAACGCCAAAGTGGTGCAAAGGCTTGACAACTTTTTCACGGAATTGAACGCCGGTGAGGATGCCCCCTATTTCTGGGTCGGGAATGAGCCGGTTTTTTCCGTGCCTTGGGCATATGATTACGTCGGAGCACCCTGGCGCACCCAAGCGGTGGTTCGGCGAGTCGAGACTGAACTCTTTACGCCCAACCCGGACGGCGAGCCGGGCAACGACGACTTGGGGGCCATGTCCGCCTGGTATGTCTTCGCGGCATTGGGTGTGTATCCGGCCATTCCCGGGGTGGGAGGCTTCGCGCTGGATAGTCCACTTTTCCCCAGCGCGACGATACATCTCGGCAATGGCAAAACCCTAAAGATCGAAGGCGATAATGCCTCTGCATCAAATCCCTACATCCAAAGCCTGACGGTGAACGGCAAGCCTTACCAACACACCTGGGTCAGTTATGATACCTGGAGCCAGGGCGCGACCTTGCAATTCAAACTCGGGGACACGCCCAACAAGGAGTGGGGAACCAAGCCCGAGGACGCACCCCCTTCCTTCGCCGAGGGCACGGAGGCCCGGGGCAAGTAGCGGCGCTCGGCGCCTGCCCCGCCTTGGCGGGGAGCGCCGCTCGGCGGTCAGAGACCGCCGCTACAACGAACTTACGCAAACGCAATTGAACAAATCTCACGCATGGAGTGAATTAACAATTTGAATAACACGGTTGAATGCCTGCATCCCAATGCTTCTGCTGCCCACGCGCGCGTGGGCCTGTGTGATTTCGACGGCACCATATCCCTGATCCGCTCGGGCTGGGTGGACGTGATGGTGCCGATGATGGTGGAAATCCTCATGGAACTTCGCACCGGCGAGAGCGAGGCCGCATT
>JBEKAD010000291.1:0-6985 GCA_050018435.1 Terriglobia bacterium | reverse complement strand
CCATCGTAAATAATCAGGCTTTCAATGTTGTCGCGATTCCAGCGGGGGAAATGGGCGTAGTCGGCCAGCGTGCGCCCGAAATTCTGGAAGAGACCGTAAATAACCCGGCGCCGCTGCCGCTCGGTCCATTCCGGAAACGCCAGCCGCAGATTGAACAGCCCCACTCGCCGCAGGCGAGGCCAGAGCCAGTAGCTCAAGGCCGCCAAGAGGGCGCAAACACCGCGCGCCAGCTTGTGGGGAAGCCAGCCGAGCGTCTTGAGTACCAGCAGCGCGGCCCAGTATTGCATTCGCTGATTGAGCGTCACGGGCGGCCGGGTTGCGGCCTGCTCTGCCGGTGCGGAAATTTGAGGACGGTTGTCAACCACCGCTGGTTTCATTCGCTGCTCAGATTCCAAGGAAATGCTTTGAGCGTTTACCCGTTCGATCAGCCCACGCACCAATGCGCGGGTGCCGTGCAAGCGTTAGTCGGCGCGGAGAGAAAGTTTCTGGAGGAAGAAATTGAGGACCTGATTCTCGTATTCCTTTTTCTCTGCCTCGGACGCCAAGCCGGCCTCCGAATGCTCCATCACCAGCAACTGCTTGGGTTGGGGCGCCTGGTCGTAAAGTGCCTCGGTCATCGCCGCCAAAGGGGGATCGTCGCGCCCGGAAACAAAAAGTTTGGGGACGTTGGCGAGCTTGGGCAGGTTGGCAGGCATCGCGTAGGAGTCACCTCCTCTCGAGGCAAGGTGAAACTCTGCCTCCGTGAGAGTGTGGAAAAGCCCGCTGGAGCCTCCCAACAGACGGTCAATCTGCGAATCAAACATCTGCTCAGGGGTCGAATAGGTCGTGTCGACCACCAGCGCCTTCACTTTGGGATTCAACTCAGCGGCCACCAACGCGGCGTAACCGCCCACGGACGTCCCGAATAATCCGAGGCGGTTGGAATTAACCTCGGGTTGCTTGGTTACGGTTTCAATCGCCGCCAGCAAATCGGATGCCTGCCGGGGTCCCAAGTCCGAGCGGCTTTCCTTGGCCTTGGGTCCGTGAAAATTGAAGAGGTACACATTGAAGTGATTGTCACGCAAGAGGCTTCCCAGCCAGAGTAGATCAGAGCGATTCGAATCGTAACCGTGAGCGAGAATGATGACGGGCGCGCGACGCAACCCGAGCAGCAACCAGCCCTCATGCTCCCCCCCGGAGCGGTCCGTAAAGCCGAGCGAAATATAACTATTCAAAAGGTAAGTTTGGGGGTTGACGGCTTCCTGCGAGTTATTGGCCGTGGTCACATCGTAGGTCAGACGCGCTCCTACTCCTGCCAGAGCCAGAAAAATGACCACCAGCAGGATCAAAAAAACCAATACTAATCGAAGGACAAATTCCCCGGATATTCGGGAAGGGCCGGCAACCGCAAATACTCTTCGACGCGCCATACCTCTGCCTCTTCTCTGCTCGTAGACTCCGCGCCCCGGCAGTCAAGGGGCCGCAGACTCGAAATGCTATCACAACCGGTTTTTCTCACCACAAGAACTTTTCAAGGGGCGGTATTTTTTCCCGCGCTGCCCGTTCCGGAATAAGGGCAGGGTTTCCCCTGCTTTCGTGGCTGTACGACACGCCCCTGAGCAGGCTGAAGAAAGAGTCTTTTGGGGGTCGATGAGCGCGGTAGCCTATACTGATAACAAAGGACTGGCGCGCGATGACCCGAGTCGAAAAGGCGCCGTTTCGGCGTTTTTCATCACCCTGCTCAAGGTCAGCGCTACTCGCTGATCCCCTGCAAAACCATCAGGAGGATCAAACCTCGATTCGCCGGACCTTTCTGATACCAAGTCGCATTCAACAGGGTACGAACGCGCCCCCCGAAAGCCATGTTGCGCAGTCGCTCCACGGTAAAGGGAAAGACCCCTCACCCGGCCTCCTTCGTCGGCCACCCTCTCCCCAGGGGAGAGGGCTGGAATTGGTGATTTCTGCCCTCTCCCTTGGGGAGAGGGTGGGCCGCGACCGGCGTTTTCAGCAGCCGGCGCGGGCCGGGTGAGGGGTCATGAAAAGTCCCCAACCCAACCTGCTGCTTCGCGTCGGCAGTCGTATCTCCAGGAAAGCAACTTAGTATGAGAAGCCGCTTTGGCCCTCTACAACGGCCACTCGGTTGGCGAGATCTCCCGCAGCGATGCGAGTGCCATTAACCTTAAGTGCCGTTCCGACTATCTGGGACCATACATTTCGGCTCAGGACGTAAGGATCTTCAGGCTGCTGCCGACTGCCAGGGATTGGGCCATTAAGTTGGAACGGCACTACAAAGCGATCGTCAACTCCACCGGGCCGTTGTGGTCCAACCTGATTTGCATCGACCGCGAATTTGCATCCCACTTTGACTCGACGGTCCCGCGTTCCGTTGAATACGTAAGCGAAGGTTTTCCTCCCACCGCTGTTGAGATCTGCAAGGTGGTCGTTCGTTTCTCCCCATCATCGGGTTTCGTCACATACTTTCGGAGATAACTCTCAACATCAAACACCGCGGGCCGCGGCTCATCCCAGATGTGTGTCTTCACCAGGTAATTGCTTGCCTGGAGATAGAGCTTTTGCTCATCCGCTTTGACCAGCAGGAAGGAATGCGGCTCTAGCCGCCCCGACAGTTCCACGCCCGAGCTGCCGAGGGCGGTACGAAAGCGGAAGTCCTCCGCGAGGTTCTGGTTTTCATGCGGGTTGGTAACGAACCAGGCGCCGTTGATGTGCAGCACCAAAGCTCGGCCCGACGATTCCGCGGGATACAGTTTATCGAAGTAGGCGCGCTCCCTCTCGGCGTCGGCAAACTGGTTGGGGACAATGATGTTCGGAAAGAGCGAGTGCGACGTGGGCGGAGCCAGCTTGGGCAGCACCGGCAAGAAATAGTAGCGCCCTGTCCGCGGGAAGAGATCGGGCGAAAGATCTCGCGACATGATCTCTTCGTCGGGGGTGCTTCCTCCATAGAGCGGCCGGTAAAGCTTTTCGCCCGGAGCATCCAGTTCCGTCCCGGGCGCCCCGGAATCCTGATAGGCGACTTGCATTTTCGCCAACACCTGCTCGCGCTCCGGAATGAGGTGGTAATCCAGGGCGGCTTTGAGCAAAGGGTAAATCGCGTTTTTCCAGGCCGGGGTGAGCCGCACCACACCACTTTGATCGCGGTAGGCGAGCGCATGGGAAGGCGATTCGAAACTGTAGACCGTCGCCCCACCCGCGATGGCGAGCAGCACGTTTTGGGCGTAGAGAATGTCTGGTAAAGAGAGAGAGCTGCCAAACTCCCACCCCTTCGTCACCGGAAATCCCGCCGCAAGCTGGCGGGCGTAACCGCGCCGGCCTTTGCTGGGGAGAAACCGCTCGCCGTAACCCTGCTCGTACCACCACCAATCCTCTGCGTTGAGTCCCCAATGGGCAACGATTCCGGATACCCACATTCCCAGCACCAGGGAGCGCGTTTCGTAGAACTTTCCCCAGCCGTTGTTCTTGTCCGTCATGACCATGGAGTCGCCGTATTTCGCGAGGGTATGGAAAAGCTCCGGGTCCCTGCCGGCGATCATGAAAATGTGGTCGCGCTCGTAGGGAAAGCCCATCTCCTGCCAGTTCACCAGCCCACCGTGCTCCCCGCACAATTGAATCAGGTCGATCAGATAGCTCCGCTCTGAGGCTGAAAATCCCGGGCCACACGTCAGTTCCGCAGAGCGGCAGCCAATCAGGTTGGGGAATTCTTCGAAAGCCTTGGAGATGTGTTCGAGCCGCACGGGGGGGCCGTCGTCTTCGTCGCCTTGCACAAAGAGGACCACGGGAATTCCTGCCGCTTGCGCTCGCTCCAGGTCCGCAAAAAAGGCAGGCGTCGCCCCTGGGGCCACCTTTTCCCCTCGCCCTCCATACGCTTCCGACGCGCAATGCGCGCGGAAATCCTCGGGCAGCAAGCGCCACATCTCGAGGCCTTCCTCCACCATGAAGAGCGGGTGCCTTGCTGAAATGACGCGTCGCAGCGGTCGGGCTTTCTTCCCCGGGGGTTGCGCTTGCGGGGCCGGTGCTTCCTGGCTGAACAGCGCGGGCGCGGCCGCGGCGGTCCCCGCCAGCCCCAGCAATTCGAGAACGTCCCGCCGGCTGAGGTTCTGGCTGAGCAGCGCTTTAAGCTGATTCCCGGAATTTGTCATGATTCCCCCGGATTGCAAGAGGGTGTAGCGCGGACCTCCGTTTTTGAGGTCCGCGGCTCTTCAGTAGGAATAACGGTTAATTACCAATGCGGGCGTACGCGCTGCGATGCCTTTCGCATGACGCTACATTCGCCCAATTTGCGCAGTAAGAGCCGCGGACCTCAAAAACGGAGGTCCGCGCGCTCCGAAAGTTGAATCGCCCTCTAGCGCATCAGACCTGTTCTTCAAGGTCCGCGGCTCTTCTCACCGACCGTGCCCAAGTGCCGCGGACCTCCAAAACAGGTCTGCACTACGATGGCTGCGAGCCCCTCGACCGGCGGCCCACTCTTCGAAATCGTCGGGTTATGGCGTTACGCTTTTTAGGGGAATAGCGGGCAGACGCTTGAGTGTACGATTAGCGGGGTCGATGGTAATACCCACTGATTCGAGGGCTGTGACCCCGAGCAGGGGCTCCACGTCTTCGGGACCGAAAATCACTCGGCCGGCAGTGATCTCGCCCATGAATCTGATCTCGACCAACCCGAAAGGGTACTCGTGTTTCGATCCATCCGCCATTTCGTACATCATAGTTCCCACGGGCTGAACTTCGATTTGCCGGAGCTTGCCCGCCGGGGCCAGGCAATCCGTGGCTCCCGTGTCGACGAGAAAGTCCGCTTCGTATATGCCCGCGGCGTTTCCCAGACCCTTCAAGGCGACGGTCACATGTGTGAGTCCCACAGCATACCCCTGCCCTCCATGATAGGCACTGAAAGGTCTGGAAAGCAACACGGAAAGAACCACTTGATGAGAACCGAGGTGTCAACAACGATCTTTGCGCCCATAGCGGTGATCACGATAGTAGCGGATGATGTCTGTCGAGTCCCAGTCCCCAACCCACTTATCCTCCAACTCGCGCAGAGGAGCCAAGGCGTCTTTCCACGACCGCCGGGCCTTCCTCCCCTCCAGCGTAGCGCGCAGGGCCTCACGGATCAGAGCGCTGCGCGTTCTCCCTTGCGAACGCGCCGCCCGATTGACCTTGCGGAGAAACTCACTGGGAAACGAAACCATGACTTTGGCCATCGGAATTCATCCTCAAGGCGTAGCATAGGAACCAAACGGCGGTGAGGCAATACGTTTTATATATCGCCGTTAAAGTTGGGTTCGGGTGGCGGCCCGAGCGGCCGTAGCGCGGACCCCCGCTGTTGAGGTCCGCGGCTCTTCAGTAGGCATAACGGTTAATTACCAATGCGGGCGTACGCGCTGCGATGCCTTTCGCGTGACGCTACATTCGCCCAATTTGCGCAGTAAGAGCCGCGGACCTCAAAAACGGAGGTCCGCGCTACGCTTGCTTGCCTCGATCCGCTGCCGCCCTCCGCGCCCTACAAGAGCCGGAAAATCGCAGACGCTAAAATGGCGACCGCTACTGCGCCAGTCCCCAAGGCCATCACCCATCGATTCGTTCGAGGCCCTTCACAACGTCAAAGTGGCGGTCCCGGCTTATAAGCGGCAACGAATACTGGCGGCAGAGCGCGGCAACCCAGAGGTCGTTAGCGGGAATCGGCTTGCCTGATCTTTTCAACTCCAGACCAATTACGGCGCAGTGATGCGTAGTCTCCTCGTCGATATCGAGGACAGTCACTGTTCTTATCCACTCTCGCAGCCAGTTCTCGTAGTCCGTGCGGCGCCGCGACGGTGCGATTCCCAGCCGATACTCCCCAAGGACAATCACCGGAACCGCCAAACGCTCGGCCCTGGCAACCACTTCGAGCGCGGCGGGTTCACGGTCGGCAGCGGCCGACAAGGCGTTCGTGTCCAGGATCAACGCCACATCTCCGCATCGATTTTCTCGGAGTCCTCTTCGATGAGACGGTTGATGCGCTCCGTCTCCTGGTGTAGATGCTTCAGTTTGCCCATGTGCTTCACCCAGGGCCTCTCGGGAGGGGTGGAATCAGCCGCCAGTTTTTCCTTAACCGCCTGCGTCACAAATTCACGGAGCGGGACTCCGCGCCCGGCAGCCGCGGACTTCGCCCTGCGAAAGATGGTGTCCGGAATTTCCAGTGTGGTCTTCATGAGAAAACTCTCCCATATTTACGGGACATGCGTCAACTACCCCGCCCCATTCGCTCAATTTGCGCAGTAAGAACCGCGGACCTCAAAAACGGAGGTCCGCGCTACCCCGCTACATTCACCCAATTTGCACAGTATGAATTCACGCACTTCGGAATTTGAAGAGCCCTTTAGAAATCGGAGTTCCCACGACCTCAATTTGCCGCAGGTCGCGAGTTCCCACGCCCAATTGTTCCGCCAGCCGCAAGGTGCTGTCGCAAGTCTCAAAGGGAGGTGTGCCGCGGTCCGCCATAGGATCAAATCCCATGAGCGCCATGCCGACCGCATCGGTGTTGACGCAGTTCGTCCCGGCAATCAGCAGGCCAGGCTTAACGTGGCGACGTGCAGGGGCCCAGGGACCTTCGCCTCCCGTCATCGTATGGATTCCATCGATGATGGCGAGATGCACAGGCCGGGCCGCCACCAAGTCCGCGACCACGCGCGGCACGCGGTAGCCACCCTCCTTCGAGCCGCTGAGGTCAACCATCGGAGGCGCGCTCTTGGGAGGCAAGCGATTCCCCGCATGGAACGGCCCGCGGCCACCCCGGGGAACAAGCCCCGGCTCATCCTTGGGAGACCCATCCCCGTAAATCGTGCAGGGCGTAATGCCGAAGCAGTTCTTCATCGTCAGGGTCACGCCGGCCGTCAGATGCTCTTTCAGTTTCGCCAGCGATACGAAAACGTCACAGTCTTCATAAGAGTGATTAAGATCGTAGCCTTTGAACATCAAGCCGCCGCCCGGAACCATAAAGCGTGAATACTTCTTC
>JBEKAD010000290.1:0-6987 GCA_050018435.1 Terriglobia bacterium | reverse complement strand
TTCATGTCGGCCACCAGATGTGGCGGCAGTTGGGACTGAACGAGATTTTGGCGGGGGCGGGACTTTCGCACCGCGCCTGCCAACTCACCGAAGTCATGACGCTGAACCGCCTGATCTTCCCTGTTTCCGAACACGCCATGCCCGACTGGATCGAGCGCACGGCCCTGGGCGATATTTTGGGAACGGACTTTTCCACCCTCAACGACGAAGCGTTGTACCGCCACTTAGACCGGCTCCATCCCAACCGGGAGGCCCTCGAACGGGAACTGGCGGAAGGGGAGAAGACCCTGTTCAACTTGGACGACACCTTGTATCTCTACGATCTGACCTCGACCTACTTCGAGGGTGAAGCCCTGGGCAATCCCCAGGCGAAGCGCGGCTACTCGCGAGACAAACGCCGCGATGGCAAACAAGTGCGGGTGGGGTTGGTGCTGGACCGGGACGGGTTTCCCCAAGCGCACGAAATCTTCGAGGGCCACCGCCAGGATCGCACCACGGCCAAGGAGATGCTGGATACCCTGGAGAAGCGGGTGGGGCGGAAACCCGGTGCGACGGTGGTGGTCGATCGCGGCATGGCCTATGAAGAAGATTTGGCCGAGATTCGGGCGCACGGGTACCACTACCTGGTGGCGGGCCGGCAGCCGGAGCGGAACGCCTGGCGGGACGACTTCGAGGCGGAGGGCGACTGGGAAGAGGTGATCCGCACCCCGTCGCCGCGCCATCCTGGCCAGGAGAAGTCGCAGGTTCGGATCAAGCGCCGCCCGAAGGGGAAGGAGGTCTACCTTCTCTGCCTGAGCGAAGGACGCAAAGAGAAAGACCGAGCGATTCGGGAGACGCAGGAGCTGCGGCTGAAGAAAGATTGGGAGAAGTTAAAGGCGCGGGTCGAGAAAGGGCAGTTGCAAGAGGCGAAGAAAATTTACCAGGCGATCGGTCGGCTCCAGGAGCGTTATCCGCGCGTGGCCCGCTACTATCGCCTGGACTACGATGCGGAGCAGAAGGCGCTGACGTGGCAAGAGGACGGCGAGAAGAAAGCGGTCGCCGCAAAACTCGATGGCGGCTACGTGCTGAAGACGGATCACCCGGACTTGACGGCCGACGAGATCTGGCGCACCTACCTCTTGCTGACGCGCGTGGAAGCGGCCTTCCGAGCCATGAAGAGCCCGCTGGCCGAGCGCCCCATTTTCCATCACCTCGAACGTCGCACCCCAACGCACCTCTTCCTCTGCGTCCTGGCTTACCACCTGCTGGTGGCCATCGAGAAGCGGTTCCTGGACGCGGGCGTGCACACCTCGTGGTGGACGCTGCGCCAGCAACTCAGCACCCATCAGGTGGTCACCGTGGTGCTGCCCACCGGCGACGGCAGGGCCTTGAAGATTCGCAAAGGCACCACGCCGGAACCGGTTCACCGAAACATCTACTCGACTTTGCAGGTCCCGACGGAGGTCATGCGACCGGTGAAAACTTGGCACGACCTGTCTCCCTAGTGACGGAATGAAATTGCAACCTATTGCAAATACAGCATCTCATCCCGCCGAGTGTGGAAGTTGGGCCAGGGTCGAACAGGGAACGATCTCCGGGACAAAGGCTAAGTCAACAGCATTGGGTTTAGGGTTCGGAAAGCACAGCGCGGCGGAGCCGCAACCAAACGATCATGTCGTTCTTATTCTCATAATACCTCAAATAGTACGAAGATCTTGCTAAAAAAACAAGATTTTACCGTATTGCAATGCAGGGTGGCGGAGCCGCAAACGGGGGTTATGCTTGATTGCGCCGCCAAGCACGGTGCCGTTGCCACTCCCCGTGCGCAGGGCACGATGAAGGTGGCTTTTGGAGAGGGGTAGTCCCCCCTCCCCATCTTCTGCTATTCGCATCAAGATGGGGAGTGCGGAGGGGAGTGATGCGGGTCTTAGAACGAGAAGTGGACGCCAAACTGCATCGTCCGGTTGCCGGTGTTCATGTTGCCGGTGCTACCGAAATCGTAGGCGCCACTGGTGGTGGTGGCATCTACGGCGTTTTCCGGAATACTGCCCGTGACCCCTGCGGCTGAGGCATGCGGCGAGAACGCGAATCCAGGCGTCGGTTGGGCGTTGGAAGAGAATACGTTGCCCAGCAGGTAGCCAGGATTGGGGTGGTTGAATACGTTGTAAACCTCCCAGCGAAACTCGAGCACTTTGCTTTCACCCCAGTGGAATTGCTTGTACAGGGCGAAATCGAAATCGATGATGCCCGGCCCCGTCAGGGTGTTGCGGCCGGCATTTCCTCCTCCATTCGTCCCCAGGGGAACCTGCACAAAGTGGGCGTTCGCGGGCAAAATGGATTTTCCATCCAGGCCAATGTAGCCGGCGCTCACCGACCGGCACGTCGGGTCCTTGAGAATGGCCACGCTGTTCAAGCCTGTCACGGGGGCGGAGGGATTGCCGACATTGGGACGGTCGTTGGTGAGCGCTCCGTCGCCGTTGGCATCCGCGCAAGCTCCCGTGGGAATTCCGTTCAAAACGCTGAAGGGTTGGCCACTCTGCACGGTTCCGACGCCATTCACATTCCAGCCTCCCAGAATGGCTCTTGCCGCTCGCGTAAAGTGGGGGGGTGTGGGCAGCCCCCAGATTTCGCTGAACACCAAACGCTGGCGGCGATCATAGGAGGAGTTTCCCTTATCGGATCCCGGGTTGCCTGCCACGCCGGATACCAAGCCACTGCTTTGCGCGAAGGGAGTTATGGCCTCAATCGAGGAAAGTCCCGCCGGCGACTGCGTCAACGCGTTGAGAATGTCACCGGGGACGACGCGGACGCCCGGGCCGAATATTTCACTGTCCGTGTCGATCATGTGGCTATAAGTATAAGCCGCCGTAAACATCAGGGTGTTTCCTTGCAGGTGCAAAGTGCGCGTATTCAACGAAGCTTGCAATCCGTGATAGGTGGAGAGCCCGTTGTTGGTAACGGCAGTGATGTCGCCGCGGTTCGGATTATTCCGCGGGTTCAAACAAGTGATGCCGCCTTGCGTTGCCAAGCAGGACGTGTTCCATCCTTGATAGGGGTTCAGATCGGCGCGCTGATAGAGTTTGGTCCCCTTCGTCCCGACATAATTGACTTCGATCATCATATTGTGAGAAAGCTCCCGCTGAATGCCCATGGACCAGGTTTGGATGTAGGGATTGACGAGGTTGGGGGCGACCGTATTTTGCGTCGAGCAGTTGAGCAGGGGAACCGATCCGGCGGCCGTCTGGGAGGCATAACTACCGCACCCGGAGACCGTTACGCTGGCAACATTACTCAACGTCAGGGGCGAATTGGGATAATTGCCCGGAGTCGGTAAAGTGAGGTTTGTCACGTTAAAGAAATTTTTTGCCGCGTAGGGAGTAATCGTGGCAATCTGCGGCGAAATGGGGGCGCTTTGCCACATCAAAAGGGGAATATTGAGCGGCATTTGGTTATACATCAAGGAATAGCCCCCACGGAAAACCATCTTGCGCTCGGCTCCCGGAGACCAGGCGATGCCGAAGCGCGGGCCAAAGTCGCCGCGGCCCGTGGGGATTGCGCCCCCGAGCGGGACACCCGATACCGCATTGTTCGCGGCGCCGGGGTTCATCTTCAGGATTCCGTTGATGGGCTGCCCGAAGCCCTCATAACGAAGTCCCGCGCTCAGGGTCACATTGGGACGGACATGAAAATCGTCCTGGATGAAAAGCGCCTCGTCAAGTTCCCGCAAGGGCAATTCATTGCGGCCTTGGGTGGGGACGGAGGTTGTGACGCCGGAGGCGTTGGTGTGGTAAATGACGTCTGGGAAGGTTTGGAGCACGGCGACGGCATCGGTTGTGTAAGGAGAGGCGGGTGCACTGATTAAGCTCATGAAACCGCCGGGAAGGCTAGGCCGGCCATAGAAGTAATGGCCCAGGTCGGAAGGCACGTCGATGATATTGCTTTGCGTGCGGACAACATCCGCACCCATCTTGAGGAAGTGGCGGCCTTGCGTTAACGAAAAGTTCTCCTGAATCTCGAAGACGTTGCTATGAGTGACGTTGGCGCGGGTGTCCTGGCCCAGAGTGAACTCTGACCCGGCGGAAGGGAAATTGGCCCCAAACGATGCGAATCCGCCGAAACTATCCCCCACCGTCGCGGCGGGGAGCGCGTTGAGGAGGGTCGAGGGCAGATTGAAAGCTCCGATCCCCTGGGCGATACGGCTGTATGAGAAGCGCACTTCGTTCAAGGAGTTGCTGCGCGCAAGGCGCTCGTCGAACAGGGCGCTCTGGGTGCGCTGGTTGAGGATCGAACGGGAGTCCGGTAGACGTCCCAAATCACCAAAGGCCACATCGCCGGCGGGGTTCAAAACCGCTTGCGGCGTATTCAGATCATCCACCAGGTAGCGCACATAAAAATCGTTGGAATCGTTCACGCGGCGGTCAACGCGGGCGGAAGCCTGGTGATCGTACACATCGAACAAGTTTCCCTGCGGGACGTCATAAGACCCAAATTGATAACCGGGATTGGAGGTACTGACAAAACCGGGATTGCTCGCGAAGCCCGTAGCGGGAGTAGCCGACGCCACTGTTGCCAGACACGGGTTCGCGGTGCCGGGACCGGCACTCGCCGGAAAGCCGGGAGCCGTCTGTGGGGTCGCGGCAAAGCATTGGCCCGCCATAGCGGCGACAGATTCGACGGACGGGTAAGAGAGCATGGCGGCCAGGGCGGGAGTGGAAGTGGCACTCCGAAGGGCGGTTAAGCCCGTGGTGGTCGGTACCGTGGCGACCATCGGGAAAACATTGGAAAGGTCCGCGCGGGACCGGTCAAATTGATAGGACAGGAAGAAGAAGGTTGCCTTCTTCTTGTCCAGGGGACCTCCCAACGTGCCACCCACTTTTTGCTCGTAATAGGGAGGAGTGGTGGTGAGAAGCGCGGCGGTGTCGGCGCGCGTCATGGCATTGAATCCATTCTTCTGGCCAAACCAGAACCCCGTTCCGTGCATTTTGCTGGAGCCGCTCTTGGTGATGACATTCACGGTCGAGCCGCTATCGCGGCCGAACTCGGCTTTGGGGACGCTGGTCGAAATGGCGTAATCAGAAAAGATATCCGCATTGCTAAACTGCGTCGCGGCGCCGCCGAAAATGGGTTCGTTGTTACTCACGCTATCGACAATGAAATTGTTATATCGGCCCCAGGACCCGCTGGCAGCAAAGGGTACGAGCGTGCTGGCAAAGCTGAAGGTTCGGACGCTCTCCACCCCCGGCGCCAACAAGGCGAGGTTGTTAATGTCGCGCGACAGGAGGGGCAGTTCACGAACCTGCGTCTGGTTAAAATTCTGCCCTTGCGTGGGCATGTTGATGTCGGTCATGGGGGCAGCCGATTGGACCACCACCACCGTGGTGGAGACGAAGATTCGCATGACGAAGTCTTCCTCGGTCACACGATTCACGTCCACCCGCACCGGATAATGCGCTTGTGGTTGGAATCCACTGAACTGTGCGCGTAGCCGGTAGAGACCGGGAGGGACCTCCGCGATGACGAACATTCCGCGGGCAGCGTCGGTAACACCTGGATAAGTGAGCGCCGTCTCATCATTGGTCGCGGTTACGCTAACACCCGGAAGAATGCCACCTTGTTGGTCTTTAACCGTTCCGACGATCGTGCCGCTGATGGTTTGACCTTTTGCCAGCGTGCCAAAACTGGCAATAACCAACGCAAGCATGAGCCAAAAGCGCGAGGGGGAACTGGGGGAGAACATCGGTTTTCTCCTTTTCGAGAGACCTAAATGTGATCCATATTAAGGAAGGGCTCTCCATGAAAAGTCGCTGCGCTCTACCCGCCTTTAGATGTCGATGCGAGTAGAACTATCTTAAAACCAATAGTTGTTTAGCAAAGGGCGAGGGTTTTGTCAAGCAGACAATGTGAAGGGGCCATTTCGTCTTCCCCCCAGAGCCCGGGAATCCACTGGAACCTAGTTGAGCCAGCTCACGCGCAGGCCCAGCGCGGCGGAGCCGCAAATGAAAGTCAAAACGCAAAACGCAGAGTCGAGTGTGCAGTGCGGCGGACCGAAAAAGAAAATCAAAAGGCAAAGGGTAAAGGGCACAAGGGTAAAAGATAAGGTACAAAGAGAAAAGCCGTACTTCCAAAATTCCTTGCCGAAAAAATTACGCGTTCGCAATACAAGGTGATTACTCATTTTAGAGTGCGGACTCAGCTTGGGCGTTTGTGGAGCAACAGGCAAGCCCGTCGGGCGCGGGGCACGGGAATAATCAGGACGACCTGGTAACGGCGGGGCTAACCAGGCTGCGGAAAAACTCGTAGGTGCTGTCACTCTAAGGAGGTCGCCGCGGCGACCGAGGAAGAATCTCATGTGTTCATGAAAAGGCGCAGCGCGGCCGAGCCGCAAAAGAAAATCAAAAGGCAAAGGGCAAAGGGCAAAAGTAAAAGCCGCATGTGCAAAAATCCGTGCTTAAAAAAACCAGAAATTACGACCTGGCAGTGCACAGCGAAATTCTCCGCGCGGTTTATGCTGAACCAGCAAAGCGAGATCCTCCGCGAAGTTTACCCTGAGCGGGCAGAGCGAGATTCTTCGCTGCCATGAAAATAGCTCCCCTCCTCGGCTGAGGAGGGGGTTAGGGGGTGGTGGGGTACGGGACAAATCGCGCAGGTCAACCACCCCCTGACCCCCTCCTTATCAAGGAGGGGAATCACCGGGAGCATTCTCATGCACAGTGGCGAGCCGGAGGCTCATGACATCTTCGCTCAGGATGACAGCGAAGGGCTCAAGATGACAGCAGGGGAGCGTTTTTCCGCAACCCGTAAAGCCCCGCCCTTCCAACTATTCGATGAGAACACCTCGGCTTGGTGAGAACTCGCGGCTGATCCCCCTACTGTTCACATAAGGGGCTTGAGGAAATTATTCATCAATTTGTTCCGGAGAGACCCCCTCACCCACCGCCTTGCGGTCCCCCCTCTCCCCCAAGGGGGAGAGGGAAGAGGAATTCTCAGTAGGGAAGAAGAATTCTCAGT
>JBEKAD010000289.1:0-7002 GCA_050018435.1 Terriglobia bacterium | reverse complement strand
TGCTGCACTACGCGGTCGATGAGAAAACCACCGTGACCAAGCTGCCCCAACCGGACGCTCGCCAGCAAGACATTCTCAAGGCTCTCGGCGTCACCCTGCCGGCCATGTAGTCAGGAGACCCAAACACGACCGAACGACTAACTGCCGCCATCCCAGGCAGTTCGACAAAAAAACCCGCCTATAACAAAAAGGAAGATCCGTCAGATGTAGCGCCGGCTTCCAGCCGGCATTGAGCCGCCAAGATGGCGGCGCTACGTTCAAATTAGGACAGCACCGAAAAATCAGTACTTGGTGGTGGAAACAAAACTGAATTCGCGGATCTTGGCTGCGGGCACGACCATTTCAAATGACTCCTCCCCGGCGGTGCGTTGGGGCGGGCTCATCATTTCCACTTGGCCCAGTATGTCTACCAAGCTCTGATTGAAGCGCAGATTTCTGACCCCCTGCCGGACCTGCCCGTCTTCGATCCAGAACGTGCCGTCGCGCGTCATGCCGGTCAGGATTTTCTGGTAAGGGTCCACTTCCCGAATGTACCAGAAGCGGGTCACCAGCAAGCCGCGCTCCGTGGATCGGATCATGTCGTCCACACTCGAGCGGTCGCCGTCCATGACAATATTAAGAGGGGCTTCCGCAAACTCATTGGGCAGCGGGAATCCGTGGCCGGTGGGCTGCGCGCCCACCCTGTGCGCCGTCTGGCGCGAATAGACCAGGTTCTTCACTTCCCCCTTCTCGACCATGGGCACGCGCTGGCGTGGAATCCCCTCTCCGTCAAAGGGAGCACCGGTCTGCAAGGGATGGAAAACGTCGTCGCGGAAGCTGATGTTTTCGCCGAACACTTTCTGGCCCACGCGACCGGTTAAGCAACTGCGCTGCTCGTACACGGCCAGTCCGCTGAAGTCCGGGATCATGAAGCCCAAAAGGTCGAGCAGCGCGGAGGGCTCCAGGATCACCGTGTAGCGGCCCGGCGCAACCTCACGCGGTTGGCGACTGGCGAGGGCCTTCTGCGCGGCGCGCTCCGCCAGCTCCAACGGCTCCAGTTCCCTCCAGTAGGGCGCCGTTTTCTTCGCCCAGCCGGAACTGGAATCGCTCATCATGGTCACCGAAAACTCCGACATCGTTTCTTCATGGTAGGCTTTCATGCCGCGCGAGTTGAAAAGAGCGAAAGCCCAGGCGCCGCTCGAAAACACTCCGGCGGCCGTGAGGCCATCCTTTTCCGCCCGTTGCACCACCTTGGCCACCGTCTCCGCCCGCGTCTGCGGCGTCAGATGCGCGGTCTGGCTGAAGAAACGACCGAGCGCGCGATAAGTCTGCGGCCCCGGCATGGGCAGTAAGTCGGGGTCGGGCGGCTGTAGCCGCGCCAGCACGAGAGCGTCCTCGCAAATTTGGCGGATGGAGGCTTCGTCAAATTTGTTAGTGCTGGCCCGCGCCATGCGCCCTTCGCTGACCACCCGGACCGAAAGCGACGCGGTCTCCTCCGCCACGTTTTGATGAATCGTATTGTTGGCGAAGCGGGTGAGGGCGTAGGAGGTGGATGAGACCGTTGCCTCGATTCCATCGGCCGTGGAATACTTTAGAACTTTGTCGAAAACTTCTTCTGCGTGTTGTCTTGTCAAATTCATGGGGGTGATTTAGTGGACAATGACGAAACTGGAAAATCGAAACTCGAAAATCGGAGGCCGCCATCGAGTTTCGAGTTTCCAGTTTCGAGTTTCGGTCTTCAATGATTCAATGACTCAATGAAAAAATGAATCAATCTGGGTATGCCACTCCCACCTGCACTTTGCGGAAGCGCGCCGGTGAGGCTCCATGCCCCGTGCCCATGGTCTGCATCGGCTGCCCCTTGCCGCAATTGGGAGTCCCCCACAACGTCCAGTACTCGGGGCCGCAAATGGCGTCGCAGGAATTCCAAAATTCGGTGGTGATGCCGCCGTAGCTGGGGTTCTTCAGCATCCGGGTTTTCTTTCCGCCGCGAATCTCCCACCCGATTTCGGTGCCAAACTGGAAGTTGTAGCGCCGGTCGTCGATCGACCAACTCCGGTTCGTCTCCATATAAATGCCGTCGTCGGTATCGGCGATCAGGTCTTCCGGTTTCCAGGTTCCGGGGAGGATACTCACATTCGTCATGCGGATCAGGGGAATCCGATTCCAGCCCTCCGCACGCATCGCTCCGCTCGAGCGTTGCAGTCCGATGGCCGAAGCGGTCTCACGTGAGCTGAGGTAACCGACGAACAGGCCGTCCTTGATAATGGGCGTGCACTGGGCGGGGACACCTTCATCGTCGTAGGCAAAAGTGCCAAGCCCGGGGCCGTGCGCGGGGGTGGCGTCCGCGACGACGTTGACGATGTCGGAGGCGTATTTGAGCGCGCCCAGCTTTTCGAGGGTCAGGAAGCTCATTCCGGCGAAGTTCGCCTCGGTGCCCAGCACGCGATCCAGCTCGATGGGGTGGCCGATGGATTCGTGTATCTGAAGACCCAACTGCGAGCTGTCGAGAATAATATCCTTCACGCCGGCGGGGCATTGATCAGCCTTGTGCAACGCCACTGATTCCTCAGCGACGCGGCGCGCATTCTCCAGCAGATTGAGTTCTTCCACCAACTCATAACCTTTGGTTTGATATTGCCCCCCGAAAGAATTCGGATAGGAACGGCGCTGGATCTCATTCCCGGCAAAGGAAGTGGCCACATATCCGGCGCCCGTCTGGGTCTTCAACTGGTAGATTTCAGAGCCCAGGCTGGAAAGGAAGAGTTGTTCGATGCGGCGAAAATCCATAGCCGCTTCGGCCAGGGTCACACCCGGCACCTGGCGCAGCTCCGCGTCGATCTTGACCATGAGTTCCAGGCAGGAAGATACAGGAATGGAGAAGGGATCGATTCGGCAGGGCGCCGCCCAGTGGTCCACAATCTTTTCTTCCGGAACCAAGTGGACGTCGTGCTTCTTGGTCAAGGCGCTGGCGCGTGCGATCTCCACGGCCAAAGCCGCGGTCCGGTCCACGTCCGCGTGGGTCAAAGTATTGGTGGAAGCAAAACCCCATCCTCCTCCGGCGATCACGCGGATGCCCAATCCCAGAGACTGCGATTCCCTTACCTGGGATGGCTGTTCATTTTTGGTGGAGAGATAACGCTGGCGGGTGTCAAGCACCCTCACCTCGGCGTATGTGGCGCCGCGCGCAACTGCGGTGTCCAACGCCCAAGTCGCGAATTCTTTCATAGGTAGCTGATAGCTTACAGCCGACAGCCAACAGTATATCTAAGCTGTGGGCTGTTAGCTGTTGACTGCTTTTCTATGTCCCTTCCGACCAGGAGGAAAGATACTCCTCCTGCTCGCGTGTCAGTCGATCAATATTGATGCCCAAAGCTTGCAACTTGAGCCGCGCCACGTTTTGATCAATGTCCATCGGCACCGGATAAACCTTGGGTTCGAGCTTCTTGGCGTTCTTCACCAAGTACTCGACGGAGAGGGCCTGGTCGGCGAAGCTCATGTCCATCACCACCGCGGGATGGCCTTCCGCCGCCGCCAGATTGATCAGGCGGCCTTCGCCCAACACGTAGATCTTCCGCCCGTCTCGCAACGTGTATTCCTCCACGAATTCGCGCGTCTGGCGCTTGCTCAGCGAGAGCTTATCCAGGGCCGGCAGATCGATTTCCACGTTGAAGTGGCCGGAATTCGCCACCACCGCACCATCCTTCATCAAGCGGAAATGCTCGCTCGCCACGACGGATTTGTTTCCCGTGACGGTAACGAAGACATCTCCGACCTTCGCAGCTTCGGACAGGGGCATGACGCGGAAGCCATCCATCACCGCTTCCAGCGCGCGGGTGGGATTGATCTCCGTGATGATCACGTCGGCGCCCATCCCTTTGGCGCGCATCGCCACGCCGCGCCCACACCAGCCGTATCCACACACCACAACGTGAAGGCCCGCAAAGAGCAGGTTGGTGGCGCGAAGAATTCCGTCAATGGTGGATTGGCCGGTGCCGTAACGGTTGTCAAATAAATGCTTGGTATCCGCGTCGTTCACGGCGACGATGGGATACTTCAACATGCCGTCTTTGGCCATGCTGCGCAAGCGAATGACGCCTGTCGTGGTCTCTTCCGTCCCGCCTAAAACTCCCGGCACCAACTCCTGGCGCTTGGTCAGGATCATGGTGACCAAGTCCGCGCCGTCATCCATCGTAATCTGGGGCTTGTGGTCGAGCGCGGCAACGATATGGGAATAATACGTTGCCTTGTCTTCACCCTTGATGGCGTAAGTCGGAATCTTGTAATCCTTCACCAGCGAAGCCGCCACATCATCTTGCGTGCTCAAGGGGTTGGAAGCACACAGGACAACATCCGCGCCGCCATCGCGCAAGGCAATAGCCAGGTTCGCGGTCTCTGACGTCACGTGCAAGCAGGCGGAAATCCGCATGCCCTCCAGCGGGCGCTCCTTGATGAAACGCTTGCGGATGAGCTGTAGGACAGGCATCCACTGATTGGCCCACTCTATCCGCAGCTTCCCTTTCGCCGCAAGGTTCGAATCTTTTACATCACCAGCTAGTTTTTTGGTGGAAGCCATTTAGAGGCCAGCCTCCTTCTTCAGGATTGCGGCCTTGTCAGTCTTCTCCCAGGAAAAATCGGGGTCGGGACGGCCAAAGTGGCCATAAGCCGCGGTCTTCTTATAAATGGGGCGCAGCAGGTCGAGCGACTCAATAATCCCCCGCGGCGTCAGCTTGAAATGCTTGCGAACAAGATTCTCGAGTGAGGTTTGGTCAATACGCCCGGTGCCGAAGGTGTCAACCATGACCGAGACAGGGTCGGCGACCCCGATGGCGTAAGCAAGCTGCACTTCCGCGCGGTCGGCGATGCCCGACGCCACGATGTTCTTGGCAATGTAGCGCGCCATGTAGGTTGCGGAGCGATCGACCTTGGTCGGGTCCTTCCCGGAAAAGCATCCGCCGCCATGATGGGCGCTGCCGCCGTAAGTGTCCACGATGATCTTGCGCCCGGTGAGGCCGGAGTCACCGACCGGCCCGCCCGTCACAAAGCGTCCCGTGGGATTGATATGGTACTTGGTGTTGGCGTCCAGCAAATGCGCCGGTATGACCGGCTTGATGACGCACTCCAGCACCCCGGCGCGCAACGTTTCGTTGCTGACGCTTGCCGTGTGCTGCGTGGAAACAACGACGGCATCCACGCGCACGGGCTGGGAGCCGTCGTACTCAACCGTAACTTGCGATTTGCCGTCCGGCCGCACGAAATCGAGAATCCCCTGGCGCCGCACTTCCGCCAAGCGCAAGCAGAGCTTGTGCGCCGTCATGATGGGAAACGGCATCAGTTCTTCCGTCTCGATACAAGCGTATCCGAACATCAGCCCCTGGTCGCCTGCCCCACCCGTGACTACGCCCATGTCGATATCAGCGCTCTGGCGTGTTAGGTTGATCGTCACTTGGCAGTTCTCGGAGGTAAAACCACCGGCAGGATCGGTGTAACCAATTCCCCGCACGGTCTCACGGACAAGCTTCTCGATGTCGGGCTTGGCCGAGGTTGTGATCTCACCTGCCACGTAAACCGATTGGTCCTTCACCACGGCCTCGCAAGCCACACGGCCGCGAGGGTCGGCAGCGAGGACGGCGTCAAGAATGGCGTCGGAGATCTGATCGCAAATTTTGTCAGGATGTCCTTCGGTTACAGATTCAGAGGTAAACAGATAGCGGTGCTTCGGCTCGCTCAACCAGAGCCTCCTTCTTCTCAGTTAGGGATGGTTTGTGCAACACAAATGTTCACCGTAGCATACGCTAAACGAAAGTGTCAACGATTTCGAGCCCATTTGGCCTTCCGTGAGCCGATGTGTCGGAAACGGGGCGTGGATGGGCTCAAAGGGCAGCCGAACAGATGGGACGGAAAGACGCGGAATGACCCATGCACCCTCAAAAGTGCGTCCAAAAGTCTGATAATTCGGCCGTTACGAATTGGGCTTGGCCACCCCCCGCTGCGCGAGCAGGTGGGACTTGATGAACGGATCCAGGTCACCATCGAGGACGCGGTCCGCATCGCCAACTTCAAATTTGGTCCGATGATCTTTCACCAATCGGTACGGATGCAGGACGTAGGAGCGAATCTGGCTGCCAAAGTCAATGTCGGCCTTGGAAGCCTCGAGCTTGTCCGAAACCTGCCGCCGCCGGCGCAGTTCCATTTCGTATAGGCGGGAACGCAGCATCTTCATCGCCATTTCGCGATTGCGGTGCTGCGAGCGCTCGTTCTGGCACTGCGCCACGGCGCCGGTGGGAACGTGCGTGATGCGCACGGCCGAATCCGTGGTGTTGACATGCTGCCCACCCTTCCCGGAGGAGCGGTAGGTGTCCACGCGGAGGTCCTCCGGTTTTATCTCGATGGTGATGGAATCGTCGATTTCGGGACTGACGAAGACCGACGCGAAAGAGGTGTGCCGACGCTGCGCGGCGTCGAAGGGCGAAATGCGCACCAGGCGATGCACACCGCTTTCGCCGTGCAACAGGCCGTAAGCATAATCTCCCGCCACGGTGAAAGTGGCGGATTTCAACCCCGCTTCATCACCCGGTTGATAATCATTCAAAGTGAATTTAAAGCCACGCGCTTCCGCCCAGCGCTGGTACATACGCAGCAACATGTCACCCCAATCCTGCGATTCCGTACCACCAGCGCCGGGATGAATGGCCACGATGGCGTTCAGGTGATCGTTGTCGCCACCTAGCAACGTTTCCGTTTCCAGGAGGTCCACCTCCTGGCAGAGCTTGTCCAGTTCGCCGCGCAGCTCGGAAGTGATGTTCTCTCCTTCGCGCGCGAGTTCAAAGTACGCTTCCACATCGGCCAGACGGCGGGCCAACTTCTCGTCTGCCTCCAGGGTTTCCATCAGCCGCTTCCGGGCAGTCAGAATTTTCTGCGATGCTTCCTGATCCTGCCAGAATTGGGGTTGGGCGATTTGTTCTTCGAGGGGTTCCAGTTCCTTGCGGCGTCGGGGGGCGTCAAAGAAAACTCCGGATGTCA
>JBEKAD010000288.1:0-7002 GCA_050018435.1 Terriglobia bacterium | reverse complement strand
AGCGGCACACAGTAGCCGTAAACCAACGCACCGATGCGCACCAGGTTTTCGGGAAACTTCCGTCCCGTCAGCAGTGCGGCGCTGTTGGAAACGTGAATCCATTCCGGCTCAACCTGCAAGCCGCGCAGTTGCGCCAGCGCCGCGCCAAAACGCTCCCCCTGCTCATCCGTCTGGGAAGCCACCAAGTCCTCCGCCGAGGCAAGGTGGGTAAAGAGCCCTTTCATTTGCAGCCCTTCGAGCTCGCGGTAATGGTCCACGAAGGCCGCCACGCGGTCCAGCGGCAAGCCCAGCCGCCCCAGTCCGGAATCGACCTTCAGGTGAAATTCAATGGGCCGGCCATAGCGGCGCGCGCATTCCGCATAGGTGTCGAGCCGCATGGTGGAGGAAATCGAGGGCGTCAGCCGGTACTCGATCAGGTGGGCTGGGTCACTCATGTAAAGCCCGCCGAGTAAAAGTACGGGCTGCGGGATTCCCGCCGCGCGCAATTCCAATGCTTCCTCGACGGTCGCCACACCAAACCAATCCACCCCGCACTCGGCAAGACACTTGGATACCGGCACGGCGCCATGGCCGTAAGCGTCGGCCTTGATGACGGCCATCACCTTGCGTGCGCCGGCCAGCTCCCGAATCCGCTGGAAATTGCGGCGCAGTTTGGAGAGGGAAATTTCAACCCATGTCGGGCGCAGAAGTTTATCCGTTGGAAGATTCACAGGATTTATTTTGTCCAGAGGGTGTTGCCTTTCAAATTGAAACCGGGTTCGGATTTCAAATTTGAAATTTGAGATTTAAGGTCTCAGACCAAGGCCAAAGTCAGAGCCTTGACAAAGGCTTAATACCCCTTACCAAGGCTTAATCCTCCTCCGTCCCTATTACCTTTACTGGTAGGACTCGCCGCCTTCGTGAACCTTATTTTCAAACTTCGCATAGGGTTTCAAGAAGACCACCGGCACGTCTCCTGTGGGCCCGTTCCGCTGCTTGCCGATAATCAGCCGGGTTTCAGACCCGCCCTGAACGAACTCCTCTTCACCCTCCTGTGCCTCGGCCGCCTTCTTCTCTCGAAAGATAAAGATGACCACGTCCGCATCCTGTTCGATGCTGCCCGATTCACGAAGGTCGGAGAGCTGCGGGCGTTGGCCGGGCCGCTGCTCGGGCGCGCGGCTCAACTGCGAGAGGGCTAGAACGGGAACCTTTAGTTCTTTGGCGATGCTCTTAAGACCGCGGGAAATATAGCTGACTTCCTGGGTGCGGTTCTCGAATCTACCATGTCCGGAAATGAGCTGAAGATAATCGACAATCAACAGATCAAGCCCCTTTTCGGCTTTGAGCCGCCGGGCTTTGGCGCGAATCTGCATAATGCTCAACGCCGGCGTGTCCTCGATGTAAAGCGGCGCTTCCGACAGCCGGCCAAGCGCGGGCGTCATGCGATTCCAATCCTCGCGGTTAGAAAAACCGGTGCGGAGCTTGTGGCTATCGATACGCGCCTCCGAGCAAAGCAGGCGGATGACCAGAGACTCTTTGCTCATTTCGAGCGAAAACAATCCCACGACCTTGCGGTTCTTGATGGCCGCATGAGCGGCGATGTTGAGCGCCAGCGCGGTTTTGCCCAGCGAAGGGCGCGCCGCGATGACGATCAGTTCGCTGGCCTGCAAGCCGGAGGTCATGTTATCGAGGTCTTCGAACCCCGTCTCGATACCGGTCACGCGCTGGCCGCGGTCGAATAAAACATCAATTTTCCCGAAGCTGGTCTTAACGATCTCGCGGATGTTCGCGAATCCCGACTGCACCCTTTGCTCGGCAATGTCAAAAATCTGGCTTTGCGCCAAGTCGATCAGTGTCTCGGGGTCGTCCGTGCCTTCGTAGCAGCGCGCGAGAACATTGTTCGAGGCATTGATCAAGCGGCGAATGGTCGATTTCTCTTTGACAATCCGGCAGTACTCGCCCATCGCCGCCGTCGTGCCGATGGGAACTCCGTCGGTGAGCGCTGCCAAGTAAGCCGCGCCGCCGGCTTTTTCCAGCAAGCCGTCTTTGGCGAGTTCCTCAGAGAGCGTCACCAAATCGATGGTACGATTCTTCTCCGAGATCTCGGACATCTTCTCAAACGTGAGGCGATGGGCTTCCGAGTAAAAATCCTCTTTGCCCAATAGTTCCAGCGCGAAATTGAGAGCCCCATTGTCGAGGAGGATCGAGCCCAACAGGGCGCGTTCCGCTTCGAGGTTGTGAGGAACAGATCGGTCGCTGGCAGTCGCAGTCGGCATCGCAATATTGTCAATTCTACACGATCTTCCCTCAAGCTGCTCGTAGAGGCAGCCTGCGGAAATCTTGTGCAAAAGCCGGAAAACCTGTGAAGAAGTCAGACCGGCCTGTGGATATTTTCTGCGGGTGACGGAAGAAGTGTGGGGCCTGCCGGTTCAACCCTGGGATAAGCGCACGCCGCTCCGCCCGCCGGGTGGGAAAGGCGGAGCGGGCTCCGCTAGGCGTTTTCCTGTTCGGCTTCTGCGGCGGCCTCCGGAGCTTCCGCGGGCGGAACTTCCGCAGCGGGAGCTTCCTTGGGGGCAGCAGGAGCTTGTGCGCTAGCCTTGGCTTGGGCTTCCGCCGCAGCCTGGATTTTGGCTTTGGTCTCCGCGTCGGGCTCAACAAGAACCTTGACCGTCGCGGTCACTTCACGGTGGAGTTTGACCGGGACATTGTACTCGCCCAACACCTTAATGGGCGTGGCAAGATTGATCTTGCGCTTGTCAATGTGGTAGCCCTGGGCCAGGAGCTTTTCAGCAACGTCCAGGGAGGTGACAGAGCCAAAAAGATTGCCCTTCTCACCCGCTTTACGGATGACGGTAACACTGACGCCTTCCAGCAGCGTCGAGAGATCGGCGGCATCGGCCTTTTCCTTGGCCTCCAGCTTGAGGAAACGGATGCGCTGCTGCTCAACCCACTTGCGGTTTTGGGGGGTGGCCGCCACGGCCAGCTTCTTGGGCAACAGGCAATTGCGGCCGTAACCGTCCGCCACTTTCACCAATTGGCCGCGGCTTCCAAGTTTATCAATATTCTCAAGAAGGATAACTTCCATATTGAAACTCCTGTGTACGGTAGACGGTAGACGGCAGACGGGGTCGCGTCAAATGACTCGCTCCAATCCGACCGGCGCACGGAGTGCCTCCTCCCGTATGCCATCTACCGTATGCCGTCTACTTCCTAGTTGTTTACGCTCCCGCCGCGAAAGGCAGCAGGGCGATATTCCGGGCGCGCTTGATGGCTTCCGACAGCGCGCGCTGGTGCGTGGAGCAAGTGCCCGTCAGGCGGCGCGGCAGGATCTTGCCGCGCTCGGCGATGAACTCGCTGACCAGGCGCACGTCCTTGTAATCGATCACGTCGATTTTCTCTGAGCAAAACTTGCAGACCTTGCGGCGGCGAAAGTATTGCTTCCGGCCACCACCAGGACCTTCCCGCCGTGGGGGGCGTTCGCCGGCGGGCGCGCCTTCTCTGGGAACTGGCATGGTGATTGACTCCTTTATGCTTGCACGTTCTCCGCGGGAGCGGGGGGCGCAGCAGGCGCGGGAGCAGGCTTACTCCGGCGGCGCTTACCCTCCTGCTTGGCCCGCAGGGCTTTGAATTTCTCTGCGCGCTGAAGAATCTCGTCCGTGCAGACGGTGAGGTGCTTGATCACCGTATCGGTCACCTTGAGACGGCGCTCAAATTCCTTGACCGTGTCTCCGGTACCCTGCACGTGGAAGAGAACGTAAAAGCCCTCGCGCTGTTTGTGAACGCGGTAGGCAAGCCGGCGGCGGCCCATCTTTTCGACCTTCTCCACTTTGCCGCCCGCGGAGGCAACGACACTCTCCATCTGCGTGATGAGCTTTTGAACCTCGTCGTCGGCCACATCCGGCCGGACGATAAAAATCATTTCGTAATTACGCATGGGACCTCACGACTCGGTAGGCGGAACCCTCCGATTAAAGCGATTCATCGCCTTTTGTACACCTTCCGAAAGAATGACGCGGACGGCCTCACTGGCCAGGTCGAGCATCTCCGCGACCAACTCCGTCTCTGCGGGGCGAAACGGCCTGAGGAGGTAGGAAACGTAATCCTCCACTTGCCGGTCCGGCCTTACGCCCATTCGCAGCCGGACGAAATCATCTGCCTCAAGAGCCCCGATGATGGACTTCAAACCGTTATGCCCGCCGGCGCTGCCGCGGGGCCGGATGCGCAACATGCCCAGCGGCAATTCGATCTCGTCCACAAGTACCAGCAAGTCACACGGCGCCAATTCGTAATTCTGGAGCAGCCGCGCCACCGCCAAGCCGCTCAAGTTCATATAAGTTTGCGGCTTCGCCAGCACCACGCGTTCGCCCGCCAGTTCGGTGGAAGCCGTCAGGGCCTGCGCTTCGCGGCGCGACAATTCCTTGCCGCAAGCGTCGGCCAAGCGGTCGATCGCCATGAACCCCAGGTTGTGGGGCGTCAGGTGGTACTCGTAGCCGGGGTTCCCCAAACCGACGATCAGCTTCATAAGAACAGTGACAAGTGACGAGTGACGAGTGACAAGCTAAAAGACCCGCCCCATCATTTACTTGTCACTGTTCGTTTAGAAGAATGGCCAGGAACCTGACGACTTCCGCTTGCTCGTCACTTGTCACTCGCCACTCGTCACTGCCTTTAGGCCTTCTCCTTGCCTTTCTCTTTCTTCTCGCCTTTCTCTTTCTTCTCTCCGCCGGCTTCTTCCTCGGCGCCTTCCTCTTCCGCCTTGCCCTTGCGAATGACCTCAGGCTCAGCGGGAGCCGCCTCCGCCACTACCTCTGCGGGCTTCTCCTCTTCCGCCTTCAGGACCACTACATGAGCCACCACACGGTTCGGGTCGGTGAAAACCTTTACCTTGGGCCCTATGGGCAGATCCGCCACGCGCAGGTTATGGCCGAGGGTTAGCGGCGTCACGTCCACGGTGATGGCCTCCGGGATGTCGTCCGGAAGGCACTCCACTTCCACCTCGCGCAACATGAACTCGAAGATTCCCCCCTGGACCTTCACACCCTGGGGTTCCCCGGTCACATGGATAGCAACCTTCAGTTTCAACTTGGTGTCGAGGGCGATGCGCACCAGGTCCACGTGCAGCAGCCCGCCGTGGACGGGCTCGCACTGCCAATCGCGAATCATGGCCCGGGCCGGCGCCTTGCCGCGAACTTGCAGCGTGAAGATCGCGTTGTGGCCGGACTCCGAGTGGAGAACCTGGCGGATTCCCTCCGGGTCAACGGTGACCGGGATGACCGGACCGCCCCCTCCATAGACCACGCCCGGGATGCGTCCCGAGCGCCGCGTGCGCCGCGCTGCATTCTTGCCAAAAACCTCGCGCGGCTCTGCTTCCACGCTCAATGTTTGACTCATAGCTTTCCACTCCTCGAAATTCGAAACTCGAAACTGGTCAGCTAGGCCTCGATTCCCGATTTCCAGCTTCTATTTTCCAGTTTCCATTTTCCAGTTTCTGATTTCCAATTTCTGTTTTCCCCGCCTCCTCAGATGAAGAGCTTACTGACGGAAGTCTCATCATGAATGGAACGAATAGCGTCGGCGAGCAACTTGCCCACACTCAGAACTTTAATCCTGCCGCACTGCTCCGCCTCCGGTGACAAGGGAATCGAGTTGGTCGCCACCACTTGCTCCAGAGGCGCGGAGCAGATTTTCTGGATGGCGTGGTCAGCAAAGACCCCGTGCGTGCAGCAGGCATAGATTTTGTCTGCACCCTTTTCCTTCAAGGCCTTGGCGCCCTGAACCAGGGTTCCAGCCGTATCGATCATGTCATCGACAAGCAAACACGTCTTGCCTTCGACGTCGCCGATGACGTTGAACACTTCCACTACATTCGCGTCTTCGCGCCGCTTGTCGATGATCGCCAACGGAACGTTCATGCGCTTGGCGAATCCCCGCGCGCGTTCCACACCCCCGGTGTCAGGAGAAACCACCACCAGGTTCTTCAACCTCAGCCGGCGGAAATAAGCCACGGTGACGGGTGTCGAGTAAAGGTGATCGACCGGGATGTCGAAGAAACCCTGGATCTGCCCGGCGTGCAGCTCGAGCGCCAGCACCCGGTCCGCGCCGGCGGACGTCAACAGGTCCGCCACCAGCTTGGAGGAAATAGGAACACGCGGGCGGTCCTTGCGGTCCTGCCGGGCGTAAGCAAAATAGGGCATCACGGCGGTGATGCGCGAGGCAGAAGCGCGGCTGAGGGCGTCGAGCATCACCAACAATTCCACCAGATTGTCATTCACCGGGCGGCAGGTGGGCTGGATGACAAAAACATCAGCGCCTCGCACGTTCTCGAGGACTTGCAGCCGCACTTCGCCGTCCGGAAAGCGTCCCACCTGGGCCTTACCCAGCGGCACTCCCAGCTCCGCGCAAATTTCCCGGGCCAGCGCCGGATGGGCATTTCCCGTGAAGATTTTCAGCGTGTGGTGAAGGCTCTGACTTTTCATCGTATCCTCGCACGCCTGCTCAACAGTTAGGTATGAAACCTGGCTGGGAGGCCTGGATTCGAACCAGGGTTCCATGCTCCAAAGGCATGTGTCCTACCACTGGACGACCTCCCAAGAACATTGATTCATTGAATCATCGGGTCATTGATTCATTGAAAAGCTTTCCGTTGTCTGTGGTCAGTTGTCCGTTGCAAGCATTACGCGGTGATCGACACTCTGAAGCTACTGACGACGGACGACGGACACCCTTTAAATGATTCAATGACTCAATGAATCAATAACTCAATGAATCAATGACCCAATGAACTAATGATTCACTGACCCGATGACTCAATGAACAAATAGCTCTCGGTGGTAGTCGGCGCGCACCAGGGTGCGCGTCGGGAACAAGAGCCACCCTTTAGGGATGAGTTTCGAGGCGCGGGCCATTTGACGAGACGAGGAAAAGAGGGCGTACACAGCAGATCCGCTGCCCGTCAAGGAGGCAACTTCGGCCCCGGCCCGGATAAGCCGGCGCTTCCATCGCGCCAACTCAGGCCACCTCGCG
>JBEKAD010000287.1:0-7002 GCA_050018435.1 Terriglobia bacterium | reverse complement strand
AGTCGCGCGTAAGCCAGCGCGTCGCGGATTTCCGCCCGCGCGTAGAAACTGAACCCGCCCACCAGGCGATAGGCGATGCCGTTGCGGCGCAGGGACTCTTCCAGCACGCGCGACTGGGCGTTGGTGCGGTACAGGACGGCCACAGTGCGGTTAGCATCCTGGGAGAGAAATTTCGTAATTTCGCCCGCCACATACAGCGCTTCCTCATCGGCATTCCACCCTTCATAGAGGCCGATGCTGTCGCCGCCGGGGCGGTCCGTCCACAGGGTCTTTCCCTTGCGCGCCCGATTGCGGCTGACCACCGCCCCCGCCGCATCGAGAATTTTCTGCGTGGATCGATAGTTCTGCTCCAGGCGAACGGTCCGGGCTTTGGGGTAATCCTTCTCAAAACTCAAAATATTTTGAATGTCAGCCCCGCGCCAGCGGTAAATCGACTGGTCCTCATCGCCCACCACACACAAGTTCTGGTGCAGCAGCGTGAGTTGCCGGATCAATTGGTATTGCGTGCGATTGGTGTCCTGATACTCATCCACCAGGACGTACTGAAAGCGCCGGTTGTACTGCTCGCAGACTTTCGCGGCTTTATAGAACAGCTCCACGGTTTTCAGCAGCAGGTCGTCAAAGTCCAGGGCGTTCGCCTGCCGCAGTTTCCTCTCATAAAGGTCAAAGAGCGTGGCGATCTTTTCCACCGGATCGCTCTGCGCCTGCTGGTACATCGCCTCGGGCGTCAGGCCATGATTCTTGGCGTAACTGATCCGCCCGAGCACGCTGCGCGGCGAGCTGACCTGCTCGCCCAGGCCCAGTTCCTGGATGCAAGCCTTCATCAGCCGCTGCTGATCATCTTCGTCATAAATCGAAAAATCGCGGCTATACCCCAAGTGGTCGATGTGTCGCCGCAGCACGCTGACGCAGAAGGAATGGAAAGTGGAAAGATGCGGCGCGGTTGTCGCGCAGGGCTCGCTCTCCAGCCCTGCGGCTTTTCTGTACAGCAGCTTGGCCACGCACTCCTTCATCTGCTCCGCAGCTTTGTTGGTGAATGTGACCGCCAGGATGCTTTCCGGTGGAACTCCCTGGGCTTCAATCAGGTAGGCAATTCGGTAAGTGATGACGCGCGTCTTGCCGCTGCCCGCCCCCGCCAGGATGAGCAACGGCCCCTCGGTTTGTTCCACCGCGGCGCGCTGCTGGATATTGAGTTGGTCAAGCAGATTCGACATGCAGGTTTGTGTAGGGCCGAGCGGCGCTCGGCCTGAGCCGGACGCCGCTCGGCCCTACCATTTCGCTTGCGCCCGAAAATTCATTGTACACTATGCGTGGAGTTGCCAACAAAACTTTGGGCAGGCGGGTAGTGGTACAGTTTGATGTAGAGGCGGCTTTACGCCGCCAATGGTCCGTCGGCTGACGGATAAACTCGCCGCTACAACATCAAACTGTACCACTACCGGCAGGCGCGAAATGTCCTCATGAAGCCTTGCGGGCGCAGCCCGCCTTGGAGTGCGGTAGCGCCAGCTACCGCCTTCCACTCACACCGTAACCATGGCGCATTTGAATTGCGATGCGGAAAAGGCGGCAGCTTCGCGGCCGCACTCCAAGGCGCCTGCGGCGCGGGGAGGGTCCCGCGAAGCGGGATACCGTGAGTAATCGCCGCCCTTCGGCTATCCATTTACAACTATCCCGCCTTGTACTTCCGGATCTGCTCCGCGCTCACCTGGCTACTCATGCCGGGTTCTTCGGGCGCCGGGACTTCGCCGTCAATGATCTTGGCGGGGCCGCCGGATTCCATATAGATGTCATTGGGCATGGCCAGGAGCATGTTGAGGTTTGTCCCGCCGCCTCCGTGGCTGGCCACCTCTACCCCGTAAGCGTCGGCGATGGCGGCAATTTCCATCCATTCCGTCACCCCGCCAGCACGGCGATTGTCCGGTTGCACGACATCGGCCCCCCGTCTGGCGATGAGGTCGGCGAAAGCATATTTCGTGTTGAGATTCTCGCCGGTGGCAATGCGCATGTCCAACGCTTGGGCCAGCAGGGCGAAGCCTTCCATGTCCTGCGGCGGCAGAGGTTCCTCGTACCAGAAACAACCCATTTCCTGGTACACCCTCCCGCGCCGCAACGCTTCCTTGCGATCGAATACCTGGTTTGCATCCACCATCAATCGCCGGTCCTTTCCCACGGTGTCGAGCGCCAGGCGGATGCGTCGGACATCGTCGTCGAGGGAATACTTCCCCACTTTGATCTTTACCGCCTTATAGCCTTGTTCGACGGCCGCAGCCACCTCGCGCTGGAATCGGGAAAGGTCCCCGTCGTTGTCGTAGTACCAACCGCACATCGAGTAGACCGGCATACGATCGCGGTAGGCTCCCAGCATCTTGTAGACGGGCAGCCCCGCGTTCTTGCCCAGAATATCCCAGAGGGCGATGTCGGTGGCCGCCAAGGCAAACTGCGCCACCCCGGTTACTCCCTGGTAGTTCAGCGCCTTCCACAGCTCGGCGCGGATGCGACGAGGAAATGCCGGGTCCTTTCCCATGATCACGGGCTTTACCTGGTACTCGAGGATGGCCTGGACCACGCGCGCACCTTCGCCGCCATTGCCGAACGTACTGCTGGCCCACCCCGTGATGCCCGCGTCAGTGCGAATACGCAGGACCACTTGGCCTTTGTCCACGTTCAGGGTCTGAAGCGCATCGTAAATGGGGGCGCCGGGAGGCGGTTTCAGCAGGTCCGTCTCCACCCCCGTGATTCTCATCTGCTTCTGCTGTGCCGCCGCAACGGTCAACGCCGCTCCCAAGGATGGCACAGCCAAAGATGGCACGGCCACCGCCGAGCGAAGAAGTTGCCTCCTGTTCATATTGCCTCCTTTGCAGCACGCCATTCGAAAGCCGCACTGCTTCCCTGACGATGAGCAACTTACCGGGCGTCGATTGTCCTCGGTTGCGCCGAACCTGTCAACGGCACGCGCGCAACAAGAGCGGGATTCGGGGCTCGGGGTTCGGGGTTCGGGATTCGGGGTTCGGGATCAGGGGCTGGAGACTAGGAGCCAGGAGCCAGGAGTTAGGAGCCGGGTGCTAGGAGTCGGAGATAGATTTGGCCGTATGTAGAATCAACAACTTAGCGACATGTCTATGTCTGTAAGTTGTTGATTCTTCGTTGAAGAACCCTTATTCCCGACAGGCTCCTAGATCCTGAATCCTAAATCCTAAGTGCCGGCTGTCAGCTATCGGCTTCCTTTGCTACTGACAACTGACAACTGAAGACTTATTTTCCGCGTCGCGCCCCATCCCGATTGACGACGTGCGGTGGCCGCCGGGACATCGGGCATGAGAAAAGCCCCCTGTCAGGACAGGTCGTCGCGGCGACATAATGGCTTACCGCTTACCTAAGTTGAAAGAAGGATTGTCTAGTAAACAAAGTTGTATACCTGATAGAATTGCCGACGAACTCGGCACATAAAAGTCAAGGCGTGCCACGGCAAACGAATGATCATAGCCCACGTGGTGCTCAAGAACTGGCGTAATTTCCGCTCGGTTGATGTCGCGCTGACCGACCGCGTTTTCCTCGCGGGACCGAATGCGTCGGGCAAGTCAAACTTTCTTGACGTATTCCGCTTCTTGCGAGACATTGCGAAGCCGGGTGGAGGGTTACAGAAGGCCGTCAGTGATCGGGGGGGATTATCAGAACTTCGGTGCCTCGCAGCGCGTGAGCATCCAGACGTGGAAATCGCAGTTAGTCTTTCCGAGGCGGCAAATCAGGAACCAACATGGAAGTACGCCATCGGGATTAAGCAAGAATCACGTGGCTACCGCCAACCCTACTTGGCATATGAGCGCGTATGGAATCGAGACGGCCAATTGTTAGACCGTCCAGATGATGACGATACGACAGATTCGCTTCGCCGTACGCAAACACACCTTGAGCAAATCGGCGCCAATGGTCGGTTCAGAGAAATTGCAAAGTTCTTTGAATCCGTTCTCTATCTGCATCTGGTTCCGCAGTTGGTTCGCCATCCAGAGATATACTCGGGACGAGGTGATGCGGAAGACCCATTCGGCCGAAGTTTTCTTGAGCGGGTCGTAAAAACTCCTCAGAAAGTTCGGCGTTCACGACTGAAGAAGATCGAAGGTGCTTTGCTCCAAGCTGTCCCACAGATTAGGGGGCTAATTGACGTACAGGACGAGAGCGGAATTCCCCATCTTGAGGCAGTCTATGAACACTGGCGCCCCAAAGGAGCCAAGCAGCGCGAAGACCAATTTTCGGATGGTACGCTTCGACTGATTGGCTTGCTATGGTCGATGCTTGAAGGTGAGTCTCTTTTATTGTTGGAAGAACCAGAGTTGTCGCTAAACCCCGGGATTGTGCGCAGACTGCCTTCACTGTTGTATCGAGTGCAGCGGCAGAGGAAGAGGCAGATTATCTTGAGCACGCACAGCGCCGATTTGCTTTCCGACCGGGGAATTGGGGGGGAGGAAGTGCTCCTGTTGACTCCGAGCGTCGAGGGTACAAGGGTTGAGCCTTCATCTTCGATTAAGGAAGTACGTGATCTGCTTGAGTCAGGGCTGAGCATTGCTGAAGCTGCGCTTCCCCGAACAGTGCCACCCGCTCTCCAGCAATTAGACCTCCGTTTCGAATGACACTACCGATTCCGATTCAACTTGCCGTGGAGGACGACCTCAGCGCAGCAGTCCTGCAGAAGATTCTGGACGACTCTGGGCGACCTTACGCGGTAGGAACATCTTACATCGGCCATGGGTTTGGGTACCTGCGCAGGAATATACGCGGTTTCAATAATGCTGCGAAGGGGACGCCGTGGCTTGTGTTGACCGACCTCGACAAAATTGAATGCCCACCACAACTAATTAGCACATGGCTGCCGGACCCTTGCCATCCCAACCTCCTTTTTCGCGTTGCAGTCAGAGAAGTGGAAGCTTGGCTGCTCGCGGACCGCATAGGATTCGCGGGGTTCTTGGGTATAAGAAGAGAGCTGGTCCCACTGTACGCAGATGATGTTGGGGACCCGAAAGCGTGCTTGATTGACCTCGCCAGAAGGTCCGCACGCCGAGACTTACGAGCGGATATAGTTCCCCCACTTGGAAGCACACGACAGATCGGGCCAAATTACAATGGACGGTTGGTGTCGTTTGTACAGAACCGCTGGCGCATCTCGGTGGCTGCGGAATCCTCGCCGAGCCTCAGGAAGACCATCAACGCTGTAGCAAGTTTTGTCCCAACGTGGACCGACGGTCAGAGCGGATAGCCAGAGTATCGCCGCGGCGACCAGTTCTGACCCTAGGTTCTTCCGCTTGATGGCGAAGGCATAGCCTGCGGGAAGAGTTGAAACCCTTACGGAAGGGGCGGGTGAAGCGGCCGGAGGACTGGCGGCGGTGGAGCTACAACAATTTTGCTTTGGATAAGGCGACGGTAGTGGGGTGCCCCATCCCGATTGACGCGGCATGGTTGCCGCTGGGGAATCGGATCCGAGAAAAGCCCACGCTCAGCAAACCACTGACCCTGGTTACCCGCTACGCACGAATCTCTTGGATACCGGCTTTATATAATATTGTACCCAAGTTTCCAATTGCGCTCGATGGTACCGGAACGTCAGCCATCTTATCGAGAATCGTTCTGCTGACATCGTTTGCACGTGAAGAGTCATAAACGACGCTCACAGCAAGATTCTTGTTTGCATTCTTGATATCCTGCGTCTTAAAACCCCACGCCTCAGCTACCAACTGAGATGGGTGCGGAAGAACTGCAAGTGCAAGTCCTCGGCTCCCATTGGGAGCAATGTAGAAATCCACAGTATGATGCTCGATTTGTCCGCTCACTTCTTGTCTTTCTTTATAACGATATCTTTTCTCTGTAAAGAGTTGCCTAACTCTTGTAATTAGTTCGTCCTCTTCCTCCTTAGGCTTGCGCGCCCGGTAGATTAGATAAGCGTCGCCAATGGTCTTGGCTGCTTCGGCGAATGCATGAATTGACTCCCCCAAATCACGAAGAGAGCACTTTCTTACAAGGTGGTTTCCCGCAAACTCCGCGTTTGCGTTTTTTGCAATATTGGTTATTTTTTCTTTCAACTGAGCGTTGATCCCAAACCCTGCATCCTTCAGTTCTCCCAACGTTTGAGCCATGTCGGAAATCGCAAAATAGTTTTCAGTAATCTTGGTTACAGTAATCTCCACCCGCGTATTCGCTGAGAAATGTAAAGGCAACGAGACGACAACGTTGTTCTCGTCAACCTGTTCAATCTCCGTTAGGCCTCGCTGTGCATCGAAATAAGTTTTGAAGATTTGCTCTCATAGGCTCATAAGTCACCTAATCGCGTCTGATTCTTTGGGTCTTCTATGTTCCAACGGTCAAAAGCGAAACGAATCATCGAAAACAAATCTGTATTTTTCACGTCACCGTTTATATCGACTATATGCTTGTCGGCATCCGTGTTCGTCCAAATCTTTTCATGCCAATTCCTTACAAATCCGACTTCAACTCCATTGAGAATGTCATCGTGCCGGACGTTCCAGTTTATTCCCCGAATCCGCTCTCCATGGAGTTTTAATGAAATGCCAGGCCGAGGGCGCGGATGAACGCCCGAAATAGGCTTTTCAAGCCTAGCATGGAATTGAAGTCCCACATTTTGTTGGGGACACTCCAAGAACCTTATCTTATACACAATACGCTTTTCATTCGGTTTTTTCAGCGCGTCCGTAAGGCTTTTCGGCTATCGCCTTCCGCCCCGTGGGAGCCAATTTGGCAGCTTTCGCCTTGCCGCCCTCCAGGCCGCCGCTACGTCCGATGCTCGATAGTCACGCGGAGATAGCAGAGCACTCTTTTCGTTGGTCATCCGTAGAAACCTGCTCAACCTCAACGCCCAACTGGTTTGGGTCTCCTGGGGGTGCGCGACATAAAAGTGGGAACCAGGCAGCTCTCTTTTTTTGTGGCACGTAACCTAGCGTAATGTTACGCTAGGTTGAGGAGGGAAATTTCCTATGCCTGAGTCTCTCGCGGAACTCG
>JBEKAD010000286.1:0-7017 GCA_050018435.1 Terriglobia bacterium | reverse complement strand
CCGGCTTGCGTCAGGTCACTGGGGGAAGGAACGCATTTCGCGCCCCAGCATTCCATCATGGTGCGGCGATGCGGCTTCTGATAGAAGCTGCACTTCACCATGTAGACCATGCACTCCATGCCAAACACGTTGCAGGCGAGCGCCAGCGCGCTGCCCCACTGTCCCGCGCCCGTTTCCGTGGTCAAGCGTTTGACGCCGGCGGCCTTGTTGTAATAGGCCTGCGCGATCGCCGTGTTGGGCTTGTGGCTACCGGCAGGTGAGACACTTTCGTTCTTGAAAAAGATCTTGGCGGGAGTCCCCAGCGCTTTCTCCAGCCGCATCGCGCGGTGCAGTGGCGTGGGCCGCCACAGCCGCAGGACGTCGAGAACCGGTTCCGGGATGGGAATGTTCTGCGCCGCCGTCATTTCCTGCTCGATCAGCGCGTAGGGGAAGATGGCTTCCAGATCCTTCGGCCCCGCCGGTTGGAGCGTGCCGGGATGCAGAGGCGGCGGCATGGGCGCAGGTAAGTCAGGGGCCACGTTGTACCAGAATTTGGGAATCTCTCGCTCGGAAAGAAGATAACGATAATCAGGCATGCTAAGTCCCCCTGTGAACCGCCTAAAGATGAAGGCGGCTCAGTTAGAATCGAATGCGGCAGAATAACACAAAAAGCCAGCCGGTGGGCGGGTGATCGAGCCATCGGGTCATCGGGCGATTGGATGATTTGCGATTTGTGATTTGCGATTTTCGAGACAGCAAATTGGTTCATGTTCTCACCTGACACTGCCGATAGCCGAAACGGGGGAGTGCATCACGCGGGGGTTTGGCGGTCGGCCGTGCCCGCACTTCCCCCTCCGGACCTTGCCTATTTCTCGTCACTCGTCACTTGTCACTCGTCACTGCTCTTCTCGGCTTGATGAGAAACTCCGCCTGCGTCCCACCCCTGCGGCCTCCGTCTATCTCCCGCCTTTTCATCAACATATTGGCCTACGCTGACATCACACGATATAACTTATTTGTTTTCTGTAAGATCATGGCCTAGCGTGATTTGAAGCATTTTTCCAGAACTCCACGGGTCAAAAATCATTCTATCTCTTGCATTTTCAATAATATTCTGGCATTTCTTGATAAGTGCTTTATTTTCATAAACGTCCTGGGATATTGTTTCATGCCTCATTTGTTTTCAATAACATTCCGGCTTCGAACGTAGGAAAAGAGAATTCTTTTTGTGTGCCGTAGGGCCGAACGGCGTTGGGGCCAGGCCGGGTGCCGCCCGGCCCTACAATTCACCCGAGGGGCGGTTCGCGAACCGCCCTGCCGTGTGCGCGAGCATATGGGGCTCCGCAGGCTGTTCATCCGTGGCTGAGCCTTGCCCCGCGCCGTGTGCGGGCCCCTCGATTTCCGGGCGTTGTGGCGGTTGGCATCGAGCCGGGCAGTTATGGTGGGAGACTTGCCTAGAGACATGGCGGCGCCTCGCATTTAACTACCCATCTAGTGTACACCATAGCCTAAATTTGGCAAGAGACAAATTGTCTCGATCGCGGATTATTTGGGCTTTCTTGTGGCGGCGGTCGGTAGTGGTGTCAATTGGATGCTGTAGCGGCGAGTTTGCCTCGCCAGATGGCGGCGTAGCGGCGGCTTTATCCGTCAGCCGACGGACCAAGTGGCGGCGTCCCGATAAGATCGGGATAGATTCCGCCGCCTCTACATCAATTTGACCCACTATCCAGGAATCGGTACTGGTGTCATTCGGAATCGACTCCCCTTCGAACCACTGGTCATTCCCGCGAAGGCGGGAATCCACTCCGTCAGCAGCGCATTTCCCATGGCTTGCAAAGTGGATTCCCGCCTTCGCGGGAATGACTGCACCTGGGAGCGCCCATCTCTCGCAAATGACCCACTAACCAGGAATCAGAGTGCGTGGAATTCCCGTGGTAGAATGCTCACACCTCGTCGTAGTGATTCCCGCTTTCGGGAGGTGCCAATGTGCCATCGGCCATTCGTGACCGTCCTCATGCTCATCATAGCAATGATTCTGACGCTGCCCCTGCGGGCGCAACAGAAGTGGCGTAGCGCAGACCTCTGCCGTTGAGGTCTGCGGTTCTTCCCTGGACTTGCGCTCCCGAAGCTGAGGGCACGCGTCCCTCTTTGAGATTTGTGGTTTTTGCAAGGGAAGAACCGCGGACCCCAAAATCGGGGGTCCGCGCTACGTAACGAGTTCGCGCCACGCTTGCCTATTTTCGGTATAATCCCCCCATCGATTTTTCTCAGTCCACGACAGCCGTGCGAGGTGGCAATGAGATTCCGCAAAACGCTTACCCTTCTCATTCTGGGGATGGCGCTCGTCTTTGCCCTGCCTGCCTGGGCGCAGCAGAAGCCCTTCACCCAGGAGCAGGTCAGCAACATGGTGCGGGACGGATTCGGAGACGAGTCGGGCGCCAAGCTGATCGAGCAGCGCGGGATTGATTTCGCCCCGGCCGAGGACTTTCTCCAAACCCTCAAGGCCGCAGGCGCGAGCGAGGCATTTCTTAAGGCGCTGCGCGCCGCCAAGCCGCCCGAGCCCGCAAGCGCCAAGAAGCCGCTGAACCAAGTACAGGTTTTCGCCCTGCTGGTGGGCGAAGTGCCGAGCCACCGAGTCTCCATGCTGGTCCAGGAACGCGGAATCGATTTTGAGCCCACGGATGACTACCTTCAGGAAGTCCGCTTGGCTGGTGGCGAGGACGAACTAATTAGCGCCCTCAAAGGCGCCAAGGTCACGAAGCCCGTGACCGTTGATCCGGTAGTGCAGGCGCGGCAAGTCAAGGTTCGGCAACACATCGCGCGCGGAGGGGAACTGGCACGCAAGCACCAATATCCAGATGCTGAACAGGAATATCGCGCGGCCTTGCTACTTGATTTTCAAAACCCTGACCTTTACGTAGACCTGGCGTATGTCTTGATTGAGCAGAGGAAGTGGGATGACGCTGCGTCCGCAGCGCGCGAGGCTCTGCGCCTGAACCCGGACAACGATATCGCGCACGTCGACCTCGGCGTCGCGCTCGGGAACAAAGGCGACGTGGATGGAGAAATAGCTGAAGATCGCGAAGCGTTGCGCTTGAACCCCAAGAATGAGTCGGCCCTGATCAACCTCGGTGTCGCGCTCGGGAATAAGGGCGACGTGGATGGAGAAATCGCGGAAGAGCGTGAAGCGTTGCGCTTGAACGCCAATAATTTCGCGGCGCACATCAACCTGGGCAACGCGCTCGGGAGGAAGGGCGACGTGGATGGAGAAATCGCTGAAGATCGCAAAGCGCTGCGCTTGAACCCCAAGAACGAGTCGGCGCTTATCAACCTCGGCGCCGCAATTGGGGATAAGGGCGAAGTGGATGGTGAGATCGCGGAGTATCGCGAAGCCCTGGGCCTGAACCCGAATAATGAAACAGCGCACGAAAACCTCGGCGTCGCGCTCGGGAAAAAGGGCGATGTGGATGGAGAAATCGCTGAACATCGCAAAGCGTTGCGCCTGAACCCCAACGATGAAATGGCGCACGAAAACCTCGGCAGCGCGCTTGGGAAAAAGGGCGATTGGGACGGGGCGGCCGCCGAAGAACGTCAAGCACTGCGCATTAACCCCGACAGTGAATCTGCACATTACGATCTTGGGGTCACGCTTAGAAACAAGGGTGACTGGGAGGGGGCGATCGGGGAGTTCCGTGAGGCGTTACGCCTGAACCCGAAGAATGAAATTGCACACGACAACCTTGCCTTCGCACTCCGATTCAAAGGAGACGATGATGGCGCGATTGCGGAATATCGCGAGGTACTGCGACTTAACCCCAACAATGACTCGGCGCACTACAACCTGGGCCACATAAGCGAGGATAAAGGCGACCTGGACGGTGCCATTGCGGAATACCGAGAGGCTCTGCGTTTGAACCCCAACAATGTCTTCGCGCACAAAAGCCTGGGCTTCGCTCTGGAGCGGGAAGGCGACCGGAAGGGGGCTCTGGAGGAATATCGGGCGGCCTACATGCTTGACCCCAAAAACCCCCACTATAAGGCGGAATACGAGCGCCTGTTACAGGAGGTGAATCAGTGACGGGCGCGCTCCGTCCTGCCGGAAGACTCGAGGACGTCGCGCACCCTTTTCTCGAGGACCCCGTGCTTCCGCCAATCTTCACCTGGCCAGAGAATGCCCGATGCTGTGCCTCGAATCGTTATGCTGATGCCGACGCCGTCTGAAGCCTTTGCGATTTCAAAAATTGTATTGCCCGTCCGGTTACCAACGGCACGGCCGATCTCCCTGTCAATATGCACTTTGCTTTCCGGGTCATTCCACGCACCTAACCATTCGATAGTAAAAGGCATTATCCTAACCTCCAATACTCGTCAAACATGGGCTTATGATAGATTTTCGGATAGAGGGTTTGTCAAGCCCGAGTGGGCCACAGTCAGCAGGCGTAGCGTAGATTTCCGGCTTTGTGATTCTATAAAGTTGCTGGCTTCTCGGGAGGGGTAAACTTGGTTTGACTCCTGACTGAGGTCGCTACGCTTGCTAAATATTCCCACTTGACAAACTAGGTATGCCAACTTGTACGCTCAAGGCTGGGGTGGCTCGGTCACTCCGAAGCTTTGGTAACGGTGGTGCTTTCGATGGGCCGTAAGGAGAGCGCACACACTCAGAAAGAAAGGAAAAACATGCGAATTCTGACGGAGGAGCAGGGGGCTGAGTTGGTGAAGAAGCTGCAAGGTCATGGTGGATGCCGAGTTCATATCACTCATATGCCAAAGAATTTGAACTCCCACAAACTGGCCTGGGATTTTTACGACGTATTACTACAATCTGGTGGGCAGGTCGACGAACCCTGTCCTATGGAGCTACTAAGTTCTGATGAGGTTCAAGTCGGCGTGGCTGACTGCGCAAGTCCGCCACAATGTGCCCAGTTGTTGCACGACGCCTTGACGGCAGTGGGGGTTAGAACGCCGGGCCACTTGGTGATAGGGTATGGGGCCAGTCCGGACCGATGCTGCTTAATCGTAGGAACTGGCGGGTAGCCACGATCAGTGCAGCCCTGCCCGTAGGTTTGTGGTCATCGGGAACGGCCCATGGTCAATCAGAGTATCATTGACCGTAGCTCAGCAAGATTGAGGTTGCCGGACATGTTCAAAGCCTTTTACGATGACAGCTCAGATGGAAAGAAGGAGCGCGTTTTCTCCATTGGTGGCTACTTTGGCGAGACAGAGCAGTGGGGGAGATTTGATAGCTTATGGAACCAGGAGGCTGGAGAGACAGTATTTCACATGACAGATTGCCTCGCTGGAAAAGACGAATTTGCAGGACAGTCAGAGGCAAAGAGGCATGATCTTATTCGCCGTTTGATTGGCGTCATCAATGAAGTGGAGATATTTGGCTTTCACTCTGCCATCCAGATTTCAGACTTCAAAGAAATCTTCCCACAAGATAAATCCGATGCTCTCTACTTTCTTTGTTTCCAAGAATGTGTAAACCAAGCTGCAACATGGGCTAGTGAGTTGTCTGAAGAGGTTGCGTGTCTTTTTGACCAGGAAAAACAGTTTGGTTTCAGAGCGCGCAGATTGTTTAATCATCTCAAGAACCTCAAAAAACACTCCGGCTGGGAGGTTATGCGCTGGCTTGGTACTTTGGACTTTGAGTCTCGCAAGAAATTCAGGCCGCTCCAAGCAGCCGACTTAGTTGCCTACACTGGTTACCGAGTCCTGAACGAAGCATTGTTGAGTTCCGGGGCGGATTTGTGGTGGGTTACGCAGTTAAATGCCAAACGGAGGCTTTTTGGGAAACTCTGGGACCGGCGGGAACTTGAACTACTTCGTGAAGAGTTGATCGAATCCAAGTCTAGTGGCGTGATCCCCTACGTCATTAGGAAAAAGGGTGAAGCAAAATAAATTGTTGATCAGGAAGAATGAAATCATGAGGAATATTCTGAACCGCTTCGAGGATGGAGCGGGTAGGCACGGTCACGCCTCTTGTGAGCGTGGGCTTTTCCTTCGACGACGAACCCACGGTCAATTCCCAAGGCGAATTGGCCGTGGCCGCCTCCGGGTCACACAACCTCAGGCGCCGTTCGAACGGGTGAATGCAATCACGCGATGCAGGGGTAGGGCTCCCGACTTCGTCGGGACAGGTCGCCCTACCCGGCGTTCCGCAGGGTGAATGCGGAAGCAGGCAGGTTCGCGCTTCGCCTGCTATTTGAGCAGCGCTTATGACGCTGTGGCGGCGCGCAGCTCAAACTGAATCCCTTCCTGATCGAGCAGGTAGGAAACGATGGCAAATAGATTTTGCGCCTGGGGGTTACCCTGCGGTCCGAGCATCCGCATGAGGCTTTTGGGCGAGCGGTGGGTGGCCTCGGCCAACTCGACAAATCCGACGGTGGCATTGATGTAGTTGCGGAGCACTGTCTTGCCCGTCTCTACGTCTCCATTCAGCATGGTTTCCACGCCCTCGCGGAGAAGCTCCCGGCGAAAGGCGGGGTCGCGTTGGACACGCGCCTTGATGGTTTCCTTGAAATCTCGGGTCAAAGCCATTACCGATCTCCTTCTTTCTTTCTCTGCTTGTAGTCTTGCCACCTGGCAATTGCCAGGCTGATGTCCGTGTTTTGCCGTTTCTTCGTGCCGCCCCCGAGAAGTATCACCAGGCAATCACCGTCCTTGCCGAGGTAAATCCTGTAACCCGGGCCGAAGTCTATCTTGTACTCCAATACGCCAGACCCAACGCCTTTGACGTTGGAAAAATTGCCTTGCTCCAGCCGCGTCACGGCCATGGTTACCTTCGCGGCAGCCGGCGCGTTCAGGCCATCGAACCAAACCGCGAAAGGACTGTTCCCCTCATGGTCCAGATACTCGCGCACATCGAACATGGGTAATGGTAACATATTTGGTACCAATGTCAAGTGGGTAGAATCAACCCAAGAATCGTGATTGGTACGAGCGGAAAACCGCAGAAAAGACGTTCACCCTCACGGGATGTGTGGTATAGAGATTTTGTGAAGAATCCTAGCCTCACACCCGGAGGGTGAACGATGG
>JBEKAD010000285.1:0-7061 GCA_050018435.1 Terriglobia bacterium | reverse complement strand
TCCTGCGCGGTCGCATATTTTCTCTCGGATACCACCAGGGCGTAATAGTCTTTTGTAACTGTGACCTTCAAACCCCGGCGCGCGATCTGGGCCTTCGCTCGAGCCAGTGCCTCCAGGGCCGCACCCCTTCGGTCCCCCAGCATGGTTAATGTGCTCAGGGAAAAATCCTGGTGTACCACGCCCCACTGGCGGTAAACGTGGACGCCGTCATTGGTGACGTACCTCCCTGAGGAAATTGCGCCGTTGCCCTGGGTGAGGAGGGCGGATGTTTGCAGGCCTAGCGACGGGAGCCCCGCCGCGCGCATTTGCACGTGGTCTTCTTTGGCGATCTTGGCATCAGTTAGTGCCGCGGAGTACTGCGCGTCGTTCTTCTCCGCGCGGTCGAGCGCGTCCTGGAGTGTGATCGTTAGGTGTGGGGAGGTTTGCCCCGGCTCGATGGGCTGGACAAGCTGTAACCCAATCTCCCTCGGACCGGGGGAATCGGTATTTTGCGCCTTCGCGGGCACCGCCAGCGCCAACCCACCGAGCAGGGTTCCCAAAACCGCCAGCGTTGCCAGGCGTTCCTCCCATTGAATCTCGCGGCTCAATCGATTTGGGCTCGGCCGGGCAACCCTGCCGTTGTGGGTCCCGGCGTGTTGTCGCACGCGCATATGCTTCCTCCTGTGCTTCCGTTCAATTGCGTCCCGACGGTCGCGAGATTGAAGCGCGTCTTTACTCGTCTATTCGTGCCTAACCTCGTCACTCGCTCCAAGTTCGCCACTGACCAGCCCCCATATTAGCTTTAGGCTTTGAAAAAGCCGAGAGCTTTTGTAGGGTCACAGAGAACTGTAGCCGCTTCTCCCCCAGGTGAGTGTAGGGATGCACCGGGCACATGGGGAGCGGTTGCTCTGACCCCATCTTCGCCTTCGATGGTAACGCCAACATGGTTTCGCGGGTCCGCGGCTGCTTTCTTCTAGATTTCGTTCCGCGTTGCGAATATCATCGTCCCCTTCTGGTTCGCCCGGAACTGGCAGCGGTCGCGTCCTCCAGGCCGGCAGTTAGTGGCGTAAAGGCTCAAGGAGTTCCGAAATGAAACGTTTGCTCGTGGCACTATTTGGCTTATTTCTGGCTTCGCAAGCGGGGGCTCAGGCGCCTGAGGGAGCGGGATGGATTGCCCTTTTTAACGGAAAGGATCTGAGCGGTTGGGTAAATAACGGGCAAGAGAAGTGGATCGTAGAAGATGGCACGATTTTGGGTGAGAGCACCGTGGGGCACTACGGTTATCTCACCACGGAGAAAACCTACAGCAATTTTGTGCTGCGAGTGAAATTCAAACCCGAGACTGACGGAAATAGCGGTGTATTCACCCGCTCGCGCATTACCGGCAACTCGCCCCAAAGCGGTCCGGATATCGAAGGCATGCAGGTGGAAGTGGACCCGACTCGCAACACGGGCTCGATTTACGAGAGTGGTCATCGCGGCTGGGTGGCCATGGGCACGCCCGCGTGCGAGCATGCGATCAAACCCCGCGATTGGAACGCGCTGGAAATTACGGAGGAGGGACTCCACTACGTCACCCGATTAAATGGCGTGCCCTGCGTGAACTTTACCGATCCGCATCCGAATTTCACCGAGGGCGTGATCGGCTTACAGCTCCACACCGGCGGCGGAGTAAAAATACGGTTTAAGGATATTTACCTCAAGGAGGAATCGAAATGACTGATCAACATACGGGCAAGCTGGGCCGAAGGGAATTTCTGGGGGCCGCTGCGGCCGCGAGCTTTATGATCCTCAAACCGCAGCAGGTGCGGGGGACGGCCGCGAACTCCCAGCTTCGCTTTGGAATTCTCGGCTGCGGAGGCCGCGCCACCGCAGAGGGCTCGAGCTTCGTGGAAAATGCCGATGCGCGGGTGACCGCCATCGCCGATCTTTTTGCCGACCAACTGGAGAAGGGGCGCCGGCACTTCGATAACCTGCAGCAAGCGAAGGGCTATGCGCCCATCGATGCTTCCCAACTCTTCAAAGGCCCCAATGCCTATAAGGAAATCGCCGACTCGAAGGAAGTAGACTTCATCCTGATTACCACCCCGCCCTACTTTCATCCCCATCATCTTGAAACGGTCGTGGATGCGGGCAAGCACGTCTATTGCGAAAAGCCGGTGGCGGTGGACGTGCCGGGAGCGCATCGCGTCATTAGCATCGGCGAGAAGGCGCAGGGCAAAATAAGCCTGGCGGTGGGATTCCAGATTCGCAATGCGCCGCCCATGGTGGAGCTGACGCGGCGCATCCACGAGGGGGCGCTCGGGAAGATCGCTTGCGGCCTCGCTTACTACTATTGCGGCCATATCGATCGGCCCGAATGGCCCGCCGCCTCACCCGAGGAAAAACGGCTGCGAAACTGGGTATGGGATCACAAACTTTCCGGCGACATCATTGTGGAGCAAAACATCCACGTTATTGACATGTGCAACTGGATGCTGAAAGGCCACCCCATCAAGGCCGTGGGCATGTGCGACCGCAAGATTCGCACCGATGCCGGAGATTGCAAGGACAACTTCAACGTGCTCTTTACCTACCCGGACAACGTACAAATCAGCTTCGGATCCACCCAATTTGACCATCCCACTTTTGACGCCGCCGTGCAATTGTTTGGGTCCGACGGCAGCTCCGAGGCGCACTACGATTGGCGTGTCAACATTGCCGGCAACAACAAATGGGATGCCGGAATGAGGCCCAGCGGAGCGGAAGAATTCTCCGCGGCGGGAAAATTCCGGGGCGCGCTCGACCAGGCCGACTCCGAAAAGCAGAAGGCGTTTGTCGCCAGCATCACCAGTGGCCAATTCCTCAACCAAGCCGCGCAGGGCGCGGAATCAGCGATGAGCGCCATGCTGGGCCGCACCGCGGCTTATACCGGTAGACCGGTCACTTGGGACGCTCTGCAAAAGTCCAAGGAAGTGTTCGATCCTAAAATCGATATCACGAAGTTTGCATAGTGGTCCGTGGTCCGTAGTCCGTTGTCCCTTGAGACTGACCACCGACAACGGACTACAGACAATTCACTTACTCTGTCAATGTTGGAGGACTTCATGAAGAACAATCCATCGCGTCGCGATTTCCTGAAGGTTTCTGCGGGAGGCGCCCTGGTATCACTGGGGCCGGTTGCGACAAGCTTCGCGGAACCGGAGCCCGCGGCCCCTCGCGCCGGCGGCCGCATCAAGAAGGCCGTGCAAATCTACATGCTGCCCAAGAACCTGAGCTACGCCGACCGCTTCAAGCTTGCCGGCGACGTAGGGTTCGAGGGCGTGGAAGCCCAGACCATGGAAGACCCCAAGGTGGCCGAGGAAATCAAGAAGGCCTCGGAAGATGCCAAGGTCCCTATCCATTCCGTCATGAACATGGCTCACTGGAAAAACCCGCTCTCGTCCAGTGACCCCGCCGTGGTGGAGAAATCCCTGGACGGCATGAAGACCTCGCTCCATAACGCCAAGTTGTGGGGAGCGGGGACCGTTCTGCTCGTTCCCGCCGTCGTCAATCCTGACACGAGTTACCAGGATGCCTGGACGCGCTCGCAAAAGAATATTCGTACCCTGATCGCGCTGGCGGAAGAATTGAAGGTCATCATCGCCATCGAAGAAGTCTGGAACAAGTTCCTGCTCAGCCCGCTGGAGATGGCAAAGTATGTCGACGAATTCAAGAGTCCTTGGATCAAATCCTACTTCGATGTGGGCAACGTGGTGATTTACGGCTATCCGCAGGATTGGATTCACACGCTCGGGAAGCGCTTCGTGAAAGTTCACCTGAAAGATTTTAAGGTGCTGTCGCACGGCTTCAGCCCGTTCCAGGCGGAGTTCGTGAATCTCGGCGACGGCGACATCGACTGGGCAGCCGTGCGCAAAGCGTTTGCTGGCGTCGGTTACACTGGGTACGCCACGACCGAGATTGACCCGGGTGACGAAGCCTACCTGCGCGACGTGGTCAAGCGCGTCGATAAGCTGGTTCTGGGCTTGTAGGGGCCGGTCTCGTTCCCTTATCTGTTGGCCTCTTTGAAAGCTTTTTCGAACAGGTCCCCGACATGCAACTCGCGGGCCCACTGGTTCAAATAAGCCAAGTCCAGGCTGCCGGCCTGCACTTTGAGAATGCCCACTACGTCCTTCCACTGATTCTCAGAGACTTCACCCCCCGCGCGAAACCACTCAAGCTTTGAAAGGATAGTGTCCTCCGCCGTTGCGACGTACGCAGGTGCAATCGATTCTTTCAGAAGGAGACGAGGTTGACGGCGGGAGAACTCCTGTTGGCTGAAACTCCTCTTCCGAAGTGGAAAGAAATCTATTTTGAGGGAGGATTGCAGATGGATGAGGTTGAACGAACCGCCCATTTGAAGAGCCCGGCGGATTGAGGGGGGATCCAGGTAGAATTCACGCGCGAAAGCGGCGGCGAACTTCTCGACTTGATCCAGACCCAGCGCCACGACCAGATCCCCATCCTGGGTAGTTCGCACGAAAGCATGAAAGGAGCTGGCCGCGGATCCGCTAACCATGTAAGGAATTCTCAACTCCTCCAGTCTAGAAATCACCCGTTGGAGGACATCAAGAATTTCCATTCGTCTACCTGATGGTGGGAGGATTGGGTTCAGGCCCGTACGCTTGGGTGGCTAATTCTGGCCCCAGAAGAATTGTCGCCAAACGTCGGCGAAGTTCCTGTGGGGTGGCGGAGGGGAATCGTTCACCGAGACCCGCCAACGCCACCTGGCGCATCGCCATATTCAGGTCATTCCACAACTGGAATTTTCGCCACGACGGCATTGAGCGCAGGATTTCGATTTGTACGCGCTCCGCGTCCGCCGAAGTGTCTGTAAGCCGTGTCGCCATGTGTCCTAACTCTATCATACTATAGTTCCTCGCCCAGGCTCAGGAGGGGCGCTGCTCTTCCTTGGGATTCTTACGGCAAGACAACGCCCCATCCAGCCCCCCTCATGTAAACTTGAGATGTACAGAGGTAGTTTTACCCGCGGGCAGGAGGTAGCGCGAGGGGCCGCTGGACGCAGCGGAACCAACGATGGGTATGAGCGTCAAGGTCTCGCTCTGATTCACCACCAATTCCCCCTCGCAACCCGAAGGCAATTTCAGCGTCAACTCCCGACTCCCGATTTTCCCCTGACCGCTGAATTCGATGGGGCCTTGGACGGAATGCACCGTCAACTCGAGCAGTTCGAGATCCGCCAGTTGCGGGCGAATCTCGCAGCGTTGGAAGCCGGGGAGCAACGGGTTAATTCCCGCCAGGCTCATGGTGGTGACGTAAAGTGGGGCGACGGGGCAATGGCTCCATTCCGAGCTTGAGTCCGGCTTGGCGCGCCAGTCCTCTTGAAGGGTGTTGTTCAGCTCGACCGATTCCAACTTGGCCCAGCGCTCGCGAAACTCCTTCACAATAACATCCGCACGACCCCCCTTGCCCAGCGCCCACAGCCGCCAACCCGCATTGGCGGGGTAGGAGAAGCCCATTTCCGGCGGGCATTCGGCGAGCACACGCAGAACGGCGTCCGCCTGCCCCTGGGGGCATTGATCAAACAGGACCGCCGTGGCAAGTGAGCGGTCGCACATGCGTCGAGAGCCTTCCTCTCCGAGCCAGGGGAGATTATTGATGAAAAGGTTCTGTTCCGGGCTCCAGAAACGCCGCACCGTAGCGTCCTGAATGTGGCGGCCAAGATGCCGGGCGGCTTGGGCGCGGGTTCGATCGCCAAATGCGTCGCACAAGCGCGCCAGCGCATTTTGCAGCATGGCGGCGGCATAAAGATTGAACGCGCATTGCTTGTGGCGTTGGCGTTGGTAAGCAATGTGATCCATCCATACGGCGGGAATCCCCAGGTCCTCCACCGGCAGAAGGCCGTCCGGGCCCATGATGCTCTCGAGGTATTGAGCGAAACGCAGCAGCCGTGGGTAGGGCTCGCGGAGATCGTCGAGATCGCCGGAATAGAGGTAATGATAGAAACAGTCAAAGTTGAAACCCACCCCGTGATCCAGCAGGGGCCCCCATTGGTTGAGCTGAAGCTGCCGCTCGATAAGACGCGCCAGGCGATCAAACGCCGGCCAGGTATCCAGGAAGAACCCTTCCTGGGTTAACCCTTGGCTGAAAGTGGCGAGGAAGCGCGCGGGAAGCCGGGTTTCGCCGAAGTTGAGATGGACGGGGTGGAGTTGATGGCCGCAGTCTCCGCTGTATTGCTGCCGTTCCCGCCCCCCGCCGTCCATGATGGTCTCTTGCGCGCAGTTGTTCATGGTATTGATCGCGGCATCGATCAATCGCTGGAGGGGCGGTTCCGAGACGCGCATTCCGGGCGTGTGCGGCCAGGGGAAAACCCTCCGGCGCATGCCCACGCCCGAAACTGTTACTTTGCCGGTGGCTCCGTGAATGTGCAGTTGCATCCAGCGGCAACTCTCAAAATCAAACGTTTCAAAGTAGTTGATGCCTTCGCTGCAGATGAAGCGGGTCCAACTGTGAAAGTGCGTGTTGAGCAGCGCCGGTCCGCCCACCTGGTGCGCTTCCTGAACCATGAGTTCGATGGTGGCGCCGGCCGGAGCTTCGATGGTGAAATAGGGCCAGCCGACCACCTGCTCGGTAAACTCAAAGGTCAGGGCTGCTCCCCGCCGGCCGTCGAGTTCGACATCCCATGAACCTGCGGTGGCCTCTTTCGCCGAGGGTTGCCGGTCGGGTCGAAAGCTCTGCGGCGGCAGGAATTCAAAATATTCCTCCGGGGAGCGAACCCACTCAATCCAACACGATTCGGCGAGGCGGGCCGCGGGGACAAGGGTCTCGCGCATCAGAGGGATGCTCCGTACCCGCAATTGCGATACGTTGGGGTCACCTCGGAAGTCAAGCATGTATTCCGGGTAAGTGGCGCAAGTCGCCGGCTTGTCCGCAGGGCACTCGAGCGGCATGGCAGGGAGCCAGTCCTGGTTGGGAATAAAATCGGGGCTCGTCCAGCCATAGGGATAGAGGCGCGCATCAAACTCTTCCTGAAGACTGCGCAGATACCAGCGCTTGTAATGGCCGGGTTTCCAAGCGCGGGCGAGGAACGCTTGCCAGGTTTC
>JBEKAD010000284.1:0-7098 GCA_050018435.1 Terriglobia bacterium | reverse complement strand
GGAAAGTCTACCGCCACGTCACGCGCTCGGGATTGGAGATTGATTTTCGCGGGGGTGCGCAAAGGCCCCGCGGCCCGGAAGGATCCGCCCAGGGTAACCGCGGCCGCGAATTGGCGATTGAAGAAAGCGCGAATCCACGGATCGGCGCGCAGGCGGGAGTATTCGCCCTCCGCTTCCATGGGCCAATCACCCTCTGCCGTCGCCCTCGCGCTGAGGTGCAAATTTCCCCCCGGGCTTTGGTCCTCGCCCTCGAGCCTTAGCTGCTTTCCTTCGCCCGTCACTGTGCCGTGGAACTCGCCCAACGGAGTGCCCGCGACACTCAAGTTCCGGAGGCGCCAAGAACTTTGCAGGTGAAAATCCTCCGGGGTTCCCTGGCCGCGCGCCTCAAAGTTCAGGTCGCCGTCCAGTCCCCCTTTGGGAAGCGCGACGGATGCGGTCCTCGGCAATCGGCGGATGTCGGCCAAGCGAAAATCCGTTCCCTCCAGTTGCCCGGAGGCGAAACGGCGCTCGGGTTCCAGAATCAGGTTGCCGCTCAGTCGCCCGTGGTTCTTCGTCAACTGGATGTTTTGCAGTTTCCAAATGGACTGCGAAACCCGCAATTGGGTGGAAAAGGAATCAAACGGTTCATCCGCAATGGCGCCGGCTTCGATCCGAAGCAAGCCGGAGCCCGCCAGGGTCGCGGTGGTTCCCTCAACATCCACACGGCCGGTGACGGAGCCGCGGATGGGGAGGTCCGAGTTGATGGCTGCTTTTAGCCCCTCGACGGGTGTGCTCTGCGCTTGGGCAGAGAACCGCACCACGCAACTGGGCGTCAATCGCCAATGATCGAGTTGTGCAGAAGCGTTCAGCTCGAAAGAACTCTTCTCGCGCTCGATGCGCCCATCCGAGATCTGGACGAAACCGGAATTGAGTGCGACGGCTGCCGTTAGCCGGTCCCAAGTCCAACCGTGATACCGGAACTGGCCCATGCTCACGCGCCCTTCGAGGGAGGGTTCCTCGTAGCTGCCGCGGAGTTGGCCGGAAAACTCCGCACGCGACTTCAGTTCCAAAGGGATGCCGGAAGGGGCGGCAACCAGCGCCCGGAAGAAAGGCCGCCATTCTTCGAAGTCGTCGGTGGTGACGGTGAGCGCGAGCGGTTCGGCCGCGGCGGTGGACGCAATACGCGGCGTAAGTGTCCCGCGCGCGGTGATGGTGGAATGCGGCGTCCGGAATTCAGAATCGGCGAGGTGGAGGGTCAAGCCGCGGTCGACTTCGAGGGTGCCGCGCGCCGCGCCGCTCACGGGAAGCACATTGGGGGGCACTCCCGGCGGTCCTTGCAGGGCGAGATCAAAATCTGCTTTCAGCCCTTCCCCCCGTCCGGACCATGTTGCCCTGAAGTCGCCGTCGGCCATCGAGACCGGATGCAATTGGGTCGTGAGGAGGGGCGGCGTGCCCGGAGTCCGCAGCAGGTTATCCAGCCGCACCTGATGGAGCCGCGAGTTCAAGCGGAACTTCGCTGGCGAACCCTGGAAATTTGCTTGTAACGTTCCCTGGGCCGTGCCTCCCCAAACCGAGGTGAGGAGGTTGGTGAGATTAAGTTGGCTTTTTTCCAGTGCGTAGCTTGTGGTGGCGTCCAGAAGCAAGGGGGGAAAGGAGGGCAGGAAGATCGCCACATTGCGGCCTTGGGCGCGGCCTTGCGCCGAGATGCTTCCGTCTTGATAGGTGGCAATTCCCTCGATTTGCACGGTGCCAGCCCGCCATTCCGGCGCGTGGAGAATCGGGGCCAGGGCGGGGAGCTCCACCGAGGCGTGGAACGAACCGGAAGCTTGCAGGGCAGGGTGGGGGATGATCGTGAAAGAAGCGTCGCCGGTTGTCCCTTGCGCTTGCCATGCAAACGAGGAGAAAACCAAGCTGGCGGCGGAGAGCTCAAAGCGGCTGTTGAATTTGATGGGTGGGGACGACCAACTTGACGAGCGAATTGTGGTGGCGGAAGAAGAAAGCGTGCCGGTGTAGCGGCCCCGCTTCATGCTGACCAGAACCGCCAACTCCCTCGTGTCCAGCTCCACCGGTTGTCTTTGGTCGTTCCAGAAAAACACGGAGTGGGAGATCGTAAGGCGCCCGATCGAGAGATTCATCAAGCCCGCCAGACCCTCTTGCGCGGAGGTTTGCTCCTGCGGGCGGGGAAGGTTGGTGACGCCTTGGGGATTGGTGCGGAGGTGCACCTGGAGTTCGTCCATGTCCACGTGGCGCAGGCGAAGCCGCCGGCGCAAGAATTGCGCGGGGCTCAGACCCACTTCCACCTCACGCACTGAAATCAGGGTTGCTTCGCCGGCGCCTTCCGAGCCGTGGATCACCAGTTTTTGCATAGTGATTTGAAAGAGCCAGGGCCTAAAGCGGAAGTGGGCGATTTCCACGCGACCGCCGGTGAGGTTCTCCAGGCTGGCGATGACCCGGCGCTCCAACACATGCTGGAACCACGCGCTGCTCATGACGATTAGGGCGGCGAGCGCCAGCACCAGCAGGCTTTCCACCAGGTAGAGCGTGAGGCGAACCGGTTTGGATACTTTCCAGCGCGTATGCAACCTACCTTACTTAAGACGAAACTCGAAAGTCGAAATTCGAAACTCGCCGCTTGCCCAACCGTGCATCCCTACGAAAGCGCAAATCCATGGACCCCCGCTTTCGCGGGCGTGACAAACCCCTTGTCCAATTTCGAGTTTCCAGTTTCCAGTTTCGAGTTTCGAATTTCGAGTTTCGACTCTGGCACCTGACACCTCGCACTTAGAACGTGTGAAACCGCACATTGGTCGTCGGCTTCAGTTCCTCGATCCACTGGTCGAGCAATTCGTTGATGCGTTTCTGAATAAGGACTTCCCGGATCTGGCCGTCCACCTCGGAAAGGGGCGGCGCCGCCGCACCACCGTTCTTCTTTTGGAATTCCGGGACGAAGGTCGAACGATAATAACCCGCGACCTCATCATCACTGGGGGAGGCGGCAGGGCGCAGGCGTTGATCGATCAGGCGCAACATGAGTTCCTGTTGCGCGATGCGTACAAGCACTTCCGTCTCGGTCATGCCCAGGTCCTTGAGCGCGCGCAGAAAATCTTCCGGGTGGGCAAATTCCTTGCGAAGTGCGGCCAGACGCTCCGCCGCAGCCTTTTCGCTCTCCGCTTTGTCGGCGGGCGCGGGATTCTCTTCGCGGGTCAAGATCTCCTGGTAGGTAAGATGCTCGCGGGCGCTGGCGAGTGTGGCGGAATTGGGCGGAGGCGCAGGCCATTGGGCATCGAGGAAACGCTCGAACCGATATTCCTGCTCCACGTCGCTCGCGGTGATCGCCACGTGGCCGATGGAGGCGACCACGCGGTCCAGGGTTTGCGCGGCGGGACAGACCGTGCCGCTGGCTGCGATGCCGGCCGCCCAGGCCACCAGGATCAGAAGCTTTGGCCGATACTCAAGAAAAACTGAAAGTTCGATAATCGTTGCACCTCGATGTTTTCCACGCCGTTCTGAGTGGTGATCACGTTGTACCGTGGAGGATTGAGATTGTAACCTACGTCGAAACGGATAGGTCCCACCGGGGTTTTGTAGCGCAGACCTAACCCTACGGCGTGGGAGGTGTAATCAAAATCCGCCGGTGAGTTCTGTTTGATCTGAAGCAACCGCATCCTGCGAATGCTGGAGTAAACATTGCCGGCGTCTTCGAAAAACACCATGCCCAGGCGCCTTTGTGCAAAAGATGCTCGTAATTCGAGAGAGTTGAGGAAAAGCGCGTTGCCGCCGATGGGATAGCCGGTATTGGGGTCGCGGGGGCCCGCCTGATTGATGGAAAACCCGCGCATGGATTCACTACCACCCATAAACAAGCGTTCCGGTAAAGGGATGGAATTCGTAAAGATGACCTCGGAGGGTTGGCCGTTGCCGGCAGGGACGGTAATGCTGTACAGGCTTCCATAAGGAGACACCACGCCGAACTGCGTTTTGCGCGCAAAAACTAAATAGGAGCCCAACGTATGGTAAGTGGAGTTCTGCCCTGTGAACCGTAAGAAGTTTGCCTGGGATCCAAAGTCCTGCCAGGAGACTCCCGCATTCACGAGGGTATAAGTGCCGCGGGTGGCGTCCGCCGGGTCGTCGCGGTGATCCTCAACAAAGCTTTCTCCGACCATCCCCACCAGCGCCGGCTGGCTGAGCAGGGGAATTTCCTGCGCGGATATTTTGCTGGAAATATCGAGAGCTTCTACGCGGCGGAAGCTGTACTGCCCGATCAGGAGGGTGGAAGCGCTGAAGCGCTTCTCGACGCTCACGGAAGCTTCCTTGCGGTCTGCCGTGAAGGTCAGGACGTCGCGCGAGCGATCCACCAAACCGTTGATGCGCAAGCTGAGATCGTCGCGATTGAGCAGGCGGGGAATCAAATAACCCATGTTCGCGCCCGTGTCGATGTTGGAAAGCCGCCCGCTCATGCTGAAAGTTTGGCCACGCCCGCCGACATCCAACCTTGTGAGGTTGAGCGACAATCGCGGGCTCTCCTTGTACTGCCCTCGCGGCTGATTGCTGCCCAGTTTTTGGACTTCGAACCCGCCGCCATAACCCAGGATCCAGCGGCGGGATTCATCCAAGCCTACCAGCAAGGTCTTTTCCGTGTCGGAAGCCGCTTCCTCCTGCGGCGTGATCTGGACTTGGTTGAAGATTCCCAGGTCGTAGAGGCGCCGTTGGGATTCGAGCACCGCACTCTGACCGATCGGTTCGCCGTCGTGAAAAAGTAGTTCACGATTCACCAAGCCCGGGCGTGCGTGTTCGTTTCCCAAAACCACGATGCGCTGAATGCGATCTTGTGCTCCGGGCACAATCTGGAATTCCAAATCCACTTGATGCGCGGATTTCGCCGGCGTGGTGCGCCAGTTGGCAGCGGCATGTATATATCCGTGGTCAGCCAGATAATCGAGGATGCGGTCGCGGTCCGCGCGCGCTCGTTCCCGCGAATAGGGCTGTGCGGGCTTGCTGAGGAGCGAGGGCCAGAGCTTGCTTACGGTGGCGGCATCAATTCCCACCATGGTGAGTGTGTGCACCGTCGTGCGGTCGCCTTCTTGGATGACCAGGGTGACGTATCGGCGGCCGGGGACGCTTCCGAAGTTGTCGTTAATCGCCGGAGTGATGCGGGCGTCAAGATAACCCCGCGACTGGTAAAGCGCCAGGAGCGCCGCGATTTTTTGTTCCACAAGGTCTTGGCTGTAGGTGGGCGATGGCGGAAGCAATCCCTGGACTGGCGGGCTAATGGCCGCTACCAGTTCCGCCGTCGGGAGCGCAATATTGCCTTTTACACCGTAGCCGGCGAAATCACCGCGCTGCCCAAGGTTCACTTGGAAGAGAATTTCAACGTGGGGTTGCGGCTCCTGACTCGGCGCACGGCTGGCCTTGACGGAGGCAAAGAAATGACCCTGTCGCTGAAAATGATCTTCCAGCAATTTCTCGCTGCGGGCCAGGGCCTGGTCGTCCGTAACGCCTTCACGATACAGGGGCAGCAGGTTTTGAAGTTGGGAAGAGGAAATCGATGCGCCCCGCACTCGCACCCGGACCAGCGGCCCGCCGTCCGCTTTTACCATCAATTTCTCCGTGTTGGTTTTGGCGTCGTAGATCCTTTGCTGGATGCTGATGTTGACCTCGAGGCGTCCATGGGCCACGTAGAATTGGTGCAGGCGGTACAGGCCGCGCTCCAGACGCGCCGCCGTCAGATGCATGTGCGGATGCCAGCCCGAAACTCTCATCAGGCGCTCGGGGGGAAAACCGGAGTCGTCCTGGAATTGCACCGCGCTCACCCGCGCGGGAGAGCCGGCTTTGATGGCGAAACCTACGTTGGCTTCCAGGGTGTCGGGGTTACGTTCAATCGCGTGCGTAATGTGAAACTGGTAGTAGCCATTGGTAACCAGCAGGTCGCTCAGGCGTTTGTGCGCGGCGTGGAGATCTTCGTCGGTAAGGGGTTGGCCCAGGCGCAATCGCGAGGCGGTGACGAGCGCTCGAGCTTCAATGGAGCCAGGATTGCCTTCCGCAGTTACGATCCCAACGAAATACTGGGCGCGGGCGACAAAAGTGAGTGAGACCCCATCGCCTTCCTGAGCGCCCTCCGCGCGCAGTTCCGAGAAGCGCCCCGTCGCGTAAAGGCGCTTGAGACTTTCAGAGACCTTCGCGGGGTCAAGAGGTTCACCGATTTGCTGGGTCACGGCGCCGGGGAAGTTCTGGAGCTTAAGGTTGCAGTCGCATTCGAGATGACGTTGGGTAACCCTCTGGCCCCAAAGGGAGGGGGCGCTCTGAGCAAAGCTCCACCCATAGCAACATCCAAGGAGTATCGCGAAAAGGATAAGCGTGTGGGCTGTTCTGCCGCCCAAGGGTGCGGGGCCGCAGCGCCTCGCCAAAGGGCGAGGAGGATATGCGGATGGCATTCTAGAATTTCGGTTGTAGCAACGCACCCCGTCGTTTACCCGTCAACCCGACATCAAAGTCCTTACCGACCTCATCTGGCATTATACTTCCGCCCGACACCTTCTATCGGCAAAGAAACACCCTTTCACGCCAAAACCCGGTCGGGACCAGGCGGTGGGCCAATTGATGGCTAGGCGACTTCCCAGGCCGAATCCCTAACAGCACCGAAACTGTCTGAGCGGCAGCAACTCGCAGTGGGACCAGCGAGTAATTCTTCGGTTCCGCCCGCAGCCGCCTGATAGCACACCGGGGAGTAACTTCCGCGTGGGTGACGAGAACTAAGCCGCTGGTGCGGCGGACGCTACCGCGTGCCCTGTCCCTCGGCCTCAGCGCGGGTGTAGCGTATGGGTCACAAGGAGATTCCCGTGATGCTGTTCAGCATCCAGCGCGGCGAGCACCTCCGCCCGGCGCGCGATGGCTACCGGTCCCGTGTCCTGATCACTTACGGGTCGTACTGGTTTCCCTGGTTAATGCGTCGGCTCGCCGAGCGCCTGGCGAATCTCTGGTTCGTCGCTCGCAATCTCTTCTCTCACTGGGACTGCGGAATTGATTGACGTCACCCCCGTCCCCTCTTCCCAAGACGGCAAGGGGGAAACAAGTTGAATTCATGCCCTCGCCCTTTGAGGGAGAGGGCGGCGCGGAGTGCCG
>JBEKAD010000283.1:0-7120 GCA_050018435.1 Terriglobia bacterium | reverse complement strand
CCCGGAACGTTAGTCCCTGCTCGGTTTGCGTGCCCAGGACGGAAAGCACCGGCAGTTCGTCGATCAGACCCGGCACCAGTTCTTGCGGAATCTCACCGCCCGCGAGTTGGCTGGAATCGACGTGCAGGTCGCCGAGCAATTCGCCATTGAGGATTTCGAGGTTCACCACCTTGACGCGTCCCCCCATGGGAACCAGCAGGTCGAGCAGCGCCGTGCGCGTGGGGTTCAGGCCGACGTTGTGCAGCAGCAGGTTGGAATTGGGCGTCATGAGCCCGGCCACGATGAAAAACGCCGCGGAAGAAATGTCGCCGGGAACGTAAAGCTTTTTCCCTTCCAAGCGCGCGCGGCCACGCACGGCGATGGTGCGCTGGTGGCGGCCGATGTCCGCTCCCATCTGCTCGAGGGCGATTTCCGTGTGATCGCGCGTGGGAAGTTTTTCCACCACCGCCGTTTCGCCCTCGGCAAACAGGCCCGCCAGCAGGATGGCGGATTTCACCTGCGCGCTCGCCACCGGCATCTCATAGCGAATGGGAGTAAGGTGGCCCCCTTCAATCTCGAGCGGCGGGCAGCCTCGGTCTGCCGTCTTGATGCGCGCACCCATGAGGGTGAGCGGATCGGCTACCCGCTTCATGGGGCGGCGGGAGAGCGATTCGTCACCCACCAGCACGGAGCGAAACGGCTGCCCGGCAAGAATCCCGGATAGCATGCGAATGGTTGAGCCGGAATTCCCCGCGTCGAGCGGCCCCGACGGCGCGCGCAGACCGTCCAGTCCCACGCCCGCGATCTTCACCACGTTGTCCTTGCGCTCGATCTTGACGCCCAGCGACTTCAGGCAGTCGAGCGTGGACTGGCAATCGGCGCTCGAGGAAAAGAAATGGATTTCGCTCTCCCCCGCGGCAATGGCTGCCAGCATCGCATAGCGATGGGAGATGGATTTATCCCCGGGGAATTGCACCGCACCTTCCAACTTCTTCGCGGCGCTCAGCTTCTTCGACTTCGACCCAAATAAGCTCATCGGATTATCATACCGGAGACAGCTAACAGCTTACAGCCCACAGCTCACAGTAAAACCTGCGGCCCTGTTGTTGACTGTCGGCTGTTAGCTGTGAGCTGTTAGCTGCCTTTTCTTTGCGCGGCCTTTTGGCCGTCCGGCTTGGGAACGAAGATGTCCTGCCACGTGAGGGCGCACTGCTTGACCATCGCCAAAGCATATTCCATGCGTCCCAAGTTAGGATCGCTGTTATTCGTGCCAAAGGAGAATTTCACCCCCGCATTTTTGGCGCGCTGGATGAACGCCGGGCTAGGCAGCCGGTAGCGGTTATTGATCTCAATCGCCACATCGTTTGCCTTGGCGGCTTCAATGACCCTCTGCATCCGTTCAGGAGTCCACAAGCGATCGTAGTCGCGCGCGATCGCCTCCGGCAAGAAAGTGGGATTGGCGTGGATGTCAATGGGCTCGTGATTCAGGATGCCGACGGTGCGGCTGACCAGCATTTCCATGAATTGCTCGGGGTCGGGAATCTCTCCCACCTCGTCGGGAATCCACAGACGCATGCGCTTGCCGTGGTCATCGGAGAAGGTCATGCAGTCGGTGAAGATGTAATCAAACTTGGCAATCGTTTCCCTGGAAAAGAGGGTCACCCACTCGCGGCCTTCCCCCTGCAACCCCACGAAAGCGGGCTGGCCTTTCATGCTGGCCAGGAAATCAAGCACCCCGGCGTCATTGGTGATGGGGAATTTCAGCCCGCCGTTGACGGCGATTCCATACATGATCCCCAGGCGGCGCGAGCTGGCCAGCGCTTCCTCCAGGGTCAGCCCGCCCTTCAGGTGAACGTGGTAGTCCACCACGGGAAAGCCCTCCTGGTTCATTTGCAGCAATTGGCGGTAAACGTCATCCACCCGCGGCAGTTGGTCCCGGGGCGTGCGCAGGTCATCGGGCAGGGGCTTTACCACAAGATTGCGGAAATACACTTTGGATTGCGAGTCACAGCATTCCAGCGCGAAGGCGCCGCCTCGGAGCGTTGGCGTCGCAGCAACCAGGGGCGGGTCAGGCTCCATGTAATCGGCGATCAGCGTGCCGTTCAGCCAAACCTGCACTTGCTTGTCGCGCACCTCGACGCGCACCTCGAACCACTCGTCGTCCTTCACCAGGGCTTTGTAAATATTGCGAATGCCGTAAAGCGAGCCGGTCTTGCGGCGGTCGCGCTCATCACCCTCGCCTGCATAGGTGTTGTTGATTTGCACCTTGAAGCCGGTTTTGAGCGGGCCGTGCGACTGAAATTGCGTGTGAAAATGGATGCCGGAGCACGCCCCCGGGCGCGTCAGCACTTCCGCCTTCAGATCGAAGTTCTTGAAATTCGCGTTCTCGACGCGGCCGGTGTAGAAAAGGTGCGCGCGCGGTCCGGCCGCCACGATTTTTCCGTCCTCAACGCGGAAGGAGTGGTGGTGCTCTCCGGGTTTCCAGCCGTCAAGCGAGTGGCCATTGAAGAGGGGTGTGCCATCGTCCGCGCCGCGCAATGCGGCGGGCAGAACCAGCAATGAAGCCAAAAGATTACGCCGGGAAATGGAAACCATGGACCGTCCTTTCCGGACTGCGGGTCGCGGACTGCCAGTATAAACGTGTGCTCCCCAGACGCCAAATCCCGCCGTGCTGCGGTTGTGGGCCGGTTTGACGTCGGGGGGAAACCTGTGCCGAGGCAATTGGGGTGGTGCCTGGCGACGATTTCTCTCGTTATTGAGCCCCCAAGGGGCGACCTAATCTAGCCCAGGTCATCGGCCTGGGTTAAACTTGCCTTTTCGCTTCGACAGCGATGGTTACGTGGGTTTTGTTGGCGCGCCCCTTCAGGGCTTAGGGCTGAGACCGCCCTCGGATCCCAGGGCGTTGCCCTGGGCTGTGCTAGGTCGCCCCTTTGGGGCTCAACTTCAAGGCACGGAGGACACCGAGATCGTTGCCCTCAGATCAGTGGGGTAAGGCGCACTTTCCGAAACTGCACCTTGCCGTGATCCCCCTGGAGCATAATCGGGCCAGGCCCTTTTTCATTGGCATCGAGTGCGCCACCCGTTATCCCCGGCACCTCGCCCTCGTCGATGATCTTGGTTCCGTTCATGATCACCGTCACATGATTGGCCACCAGGGTTATTTCATAGGTCTGCCACTCTCCCGCGGGCTTGTCCGCTTTGACGGCAGGAACGATGAACCCGTAGAGAGCCCCTTGGCTATGGACATCCAGGGGGCGGTCGTAGCCGTCAAGAATCTGGATTTCATATCGGCCGCGGAGATAGACTCCACTGTTGCTCTGCGGGTCCACGTTGAACTCGACTTCGAGCTTGAAGTCTTTGAACTTTTGCTGGGTATAGATGTTGCAGGCATTCTTGCCCTCGTTCATCAGAATGCCATCTTTGACAAACCAGCCCATCGGGTGGCGTGGGTCCTGGCAAAGCCAGCCGGAAACGTTCTTGCCGTTGAAGAGGTCGATAGGCGTGCCGGGCTTTCTCTTCGGCGGAGTCGCAGGCCAAGCCGGCCCGCGCTCGCCGCTCCACGAAAGTGTCTGCCCATTGACGAGCGCCGTTCCTTGCAGGCGCGCGTCCTTCATTGTGGCTTGCCATACCTGCTGAGTTTGATTCGGCGGTTTTCCTTGCGGGTATTGGAAGCCGAGCTCCCCCTTTTCGATCATGACCTGCGGCAGATCGAACACCGCGCCCCCGCCAGCATTGAAGCGCCCTTTGAGTACTCCCCCGTCGCGCCTTAACTCCAGCCAACAGTTCCTCGGCAAACCTGACTTGGTACCCGTCGCGGTGATATCCCATCTGCCCAGGAAGGCATCGTCGCCTCCCGGGCTCGCGGATGCGCTGGCCGGCCACGCCGGCGCGCTGACCGCCAACATAAAAAGTGCTGCAAATGCACGTGAACGCATAAGTGTACCTCCCCTTTCCCTTTGGGCAAACTTGCCAAAAGAGCGGTTAGATTACACCATAAGGTGCTCCACTTCCATTCCCATAAAAGGCGTCCCGCAAGGTATGCCCCCGGTGTTACTGGCGGCGTAAGCGCACGACCTTCGCTAACAGGGTCATGTCCGGCGTAACATCTGACGGTGAAGGCGCCGAGCGGGAATCAGGATTCGAAAGGGAATGGTTAAAGGAGAGCTAAAACATGACCATGTTTGAAATCAGAAGCGCGAGCAAGCCTGTAAGCCGAATTCTGTTTCCGTCAACTGACGGACGGCGATCATTCCTCTAGCCCCGCGATTGCTCGCGGGGTCCAGCGACCTACCCGAGGGTTGTAGCGGGACGGGCCGCCCCTCCCCTCCTATTTGGTCTTGCTCCGTGTGGGGTTTACCATGCCCCCAGTGTCACCACCGGGGCGGTGCGCTCTTACTTTAATTCCCGGCGACCCGGGACCGCACCTTTTCACCCTTACCGCGCTGGTCCGCCCGAAGGCGCCGGCACGGCGGTATATTTTCTGTGGCACTTTCCGTACCGGAGGCGTACGGTCCGACTTGTCGGACATCCCCCTCCGGCCCTCGCCGTTAGCGAGCACACTGCCCTGCGGAGTTCGGACTTTCCTCTCCCCCGCCCCTGCTAGCCCCGGAGAGCGGGGCGCCAAGGCGGGGCAGCGATCACCCGGCTTGCTCGCGCAGATTTTATGATAGTCTCGTCAGAGGGGCGGGTCAAACAGTTCACGGATTGAGAGTCAGGAAATATCACCGCCTCTCACGTCGGGGCGTTCAACACGATGCAACCCTCAAAGCCGGTCTTACAGTATAGATTCCCATCTCTCCCCCGGATGCTCTCTCTCAGCTTGCTGCTTTTGTTCGCGACGACAGCCGTCGCGCAGCAACAAGGGACCCAGGACCTCCTTTCGCAGGCCGACGAAGTTTTTCAGCAGATGAGCCAGATTACGGGCCTGCCCATCAAGACGCCTCTCAGGAAGCAAGTCGTCAGCCGGCCGGAAATCGAAAAATACCTGACCCAGAACCTGCACGAAGAGATGACGCCGGAGGAGATCCACGCGCAGGAAGCCCTGGTGCGCGCCTTCGGCCTGGTGTCGCGGGACTTCAACCTGGAGAAGTTTCTGATCAGCTTCTACACAGAACAGGCCGCGGGCTTCTACGACCCCAAGCGCAAGACCATGTTCATCGCGGACTGGATTCCGGCGGAAACGCAGACCATGGTGCTTTCCCACGAACTCACCCACGCGTTACAGGACCAAAGCTGGGACCTGGAAAGTTATCTCCACGGCGCTCGCGACAATGACGATGCCACGGACGCGCGGCAGGCCGTGGTGGAGGGATATGCCACCGCCGCCATGCTGCAACAAGCGACTGGGCCGCTGGAGCTGGGGCAACTGCCTTCCCTCACTCCGCTCATGGAAATGGTGATTCACCAGGAGTTCGAGGATTTTCCCGCGTTTTCCAATGCGCCCTACTTTTTCCGCATGGAGGCTCTCTTCCCCTACGTGCAAGGCATGGGTTTTATCCAAGCCGGCCTGCAACTGGGCGGCTGGAAAGACCTCAAGTTATTATTCGAGCATCCTCCGGAGGCCACCAAGCAAATCTTCGAGCCGCAGACCTATTACCATCACCAGGCATTTCCCAAGATCGCGGTGGCGCATCCGCCTGCGCTCGAGGGCGTGGCCGGCCTGCGGTTTCTGAGCGAGAACGCGATGGGCGAACTCGGCTATTACTGCCTCCTCGGGCAACTCATTTCCGAGGACGAAGCCCAGACGCTCGGCCCATCGTGGCTCGCGGACCGGTATCTGCTCTACGAGCGTTCCGGTGGGAATGACTACACGCTGGTGGCGCGGACGCGCTGGACGACTCCGGAAACATCCCTGGCATTTTTCCGTGATTACCATACGATTCTGGCCCACAAGTATCCCGAACTCACCCCCGACAAGCGCTCAAGCACGGATATGTTGATTGGATCCGCAGCAAACGGCGTGACCCTCCTGCTGCGCAAGGGAGACGAGTGTGTGTGGGCAGAGGGAGTGCCCGCCGCCAAGGCCGACGCCATGCTCGCGTGGCTGCGCGCGCTCTGAAGGCAGATTCCTGCACTCCGGTAGCCCCGCGCTTGCATCGTGATGGGGGGCGCCCCGTGGTCTCGCGCTCGCCGCGCGCAGGCAAGTTGAATTGGCACGACATTGCATGTATACTTTCCCCCTTGTGCGAAGCGCTTATTCGTAGTGTTAGTGGACACGAGAACTTGGAGACCCAACCCGATCCCTCTGTACCTGTCTAACCTGACATCCATGAGTGGCATAGGGCGTAAAACATTTTCCCGAGCCCGCTTAGCGGGTGGGGGATGTGGGTACCAGCCGGGGGAGGCCCGACATAGGTGAGCAGTCTAATGAAAGCCGCAGTTTTCCACGGGGTAAGAGACGTGCGAATCGAGGATGTCCCGAAACCCACGGCTGGGCCTGGGGAAGTTGTCCTGCGGGTTCTGCGCTGTTTAGTGTGCGGGACCGACAAGCGCATTTACACCCACGGGCAGAAAAACGTGGTGCCGCCTGCCATTACCGGCCACGAAATTGTCGGAACCGTTTACGAGCTGGGCGCGGGCTTAGACAATGGGCTCCGCACCGGCCAAGCGGCTGTCGTGGCGACGGTCGTGGGGTGCGGGAAGTGTGTTTACTGCCAGCGCAAACAATATAATCTTTGTGATTCTTTTACGGCGCTGGGCTACGACTATGCCGGGGGCTTTGCCGAATACGTCAAGATTCCGGCTCCTGCGGTGGCGCAAGGCAACGTCATTCCCATTCCCAACTCCATGTCCGTGGAGCGCGCCGCGCTGATTGAGCCTCTTTCCTGTTGTTTGAACGGCCAGGAGTATTTATCTCCTCAGCCGGGTGATCGCGCCGTCGTTTTCGGAGTCGGGCCGATCGGCCTCATGCACGCGAGCATCCTGAAGGCACGGGGCTGCGCCCCGGTCATCGTGACCGATGTCTCGCAGGAACGCCTGGATTATGTGCAGGAGTTTGGGCTCGGCTTGACTGTAAATACCTCGGGGGGAGACGCGGTCAATAAGATTCTGGCGGTAGCGGGCGGGGAGAAATTCGATGTCGCGATTACAGCCTGTTCGGTGAAAGCAGCTCAGGCTGATGCTCTGAAGTTGGTCCGGAAGA
>JBEKAD010000282.1:9859-12395 GCA_050018435.1 Terriglobia bacterium | reverse complement strand
TAATTAAGAGCCATGTCAAGGAAAATCTTATATTTACATGACTACAATATGTCGCACAAATTCCGCTAACCCTCTCGGATACAAAGACTTCAATTAATTACCGCGGGGAAGATCCGTCAGACGGAACCAGAACCTGACAATTCCGTAGGTTCAAAAGGTTGAAAGATTGGGTGGGGCCAAAAAATCCCCTTAAATCATAGCTAATAGCCTTTAATTTCAATAACATTACGCGCAAGCAAGGCGTCTTGGTGGATGGCAAGGGCAAGACTAACTCCCTCCAGTAGGTTCTGCTGAGCCGGGGCGCTCGGTACCACAACTATTATAACACTAGAGTAACCTATGTCAAGCGAAAAATCCTGCCCTCCGTCAGAATTCTGCTGAAGCGGGCGCAAGAAGCACGGGGACGGAGTTGGGTGGCTCGCGCTTACTGAAAGTGGGCGCGAGCTGAAGTCCGGTAGCCCTTTGGGGGGGCCGCGCTTCGGAATCCACCGTACAAGAAAAACTGCGGACCATGAAAAGCAGGTTCGCGCTACTTGCTGCTTACAGGAAAACGACTTCGCAGTGAGCTACCATTCCAGCGAGCGGCGAGGTGTGTCTTAACTATTTGTCTCACCCCAGGGAACAACTGCGTCTGGCAGGCGGACAGTGGTGGTGGGACGGACGCACTAGATATCCTCGGAAGGCGGATTCCCGGGGGTGTCGATAAGCTCTCGACCCGAAACCAGCAGTAGGAGCAAAGATGGCGTAGTGTCTGGAAATTGATCAAAAAGTTCAAAACATTGCACTATTTTTCCTGCGGCTCTTCCCTCGCTTTTCCCACCTTGCGGATTAGCCCGAATAAATACAATACGTTACGCGCGATACGAGAATTCCTCCAACCTGGATGGCCGCGTGCTATGCCCCAGGGGGAGCGCGGGCAAGATCCAAGTGCGATTCCGGGTCTCATTACTAACCAAGCGTCCTCTTGGGAAGCAAGGGCCACCGCACCGTGGACCTTTTGTCGCAGTCGGGCATCAGATGTCGTTGGGAGTTGCTAATCAAAGGGTGCCTGACAGCCTCGCAGCCGACGGGGCAAGGTCCGAACTTAAGTGGCAATCAAATGCGCCGATGAATTCAGTTTGAGGCACAAGTTCCTGCCGGGAATACCCGGGGTGAAGTCTCCGGTGAGTGCTTTCCCCTTGCTGAGCACTTTTGAACAGACACGCCGCCGCCGAGTATGCTTTAATGGTTGCGTGGAGCCTCAAAAATGGAAATCCTAGGTGTACCGTCAACCACTCGGGGACCCAAAATGGAAACCCCGATGCAATCCCTTCGGTCCAGCGGCAGGCCCTGCGCCGCCAGGGCGATGACCATCCGACTCAGCTCCGCACGGGCGCGTGGGAGGATGGCAGCGCTTATCGGCGTAATTGTCTTGCTGACCGGCGTAATTCAGCTTTATGCGCAGAGCCGGACGGCAACCGCATCCCTAGTATTGCAGGTGCGTCCGGAGGAACTCCTCCAAGACCAGAACGGCAGCGTGGTGCTCAAAATCCGGCTTGCCCGCGGAACGACGGCTCGTCTCTGGGCGGCGAATTCCTGCACCTCACCCTCCCCGGAATCGCAGGTCATCACCATGTCCGGGATTTACAGCATCCCTCTCAACGCGTTGAGACCGGTGATCAGCGACCCGAACAGCAGCGCGAGCCATGTTTGCCTGCTATCTTCAGACGGCGTGCTTAATGATTCCCTGCCGGTCGTGATGATGGCGCCCGGAAACAGCACAAGAGGGCAGGGACCGCCACACCTGACGGCGCCAAGCGGTGTTTCGGTTGACATGCCGGCCGGATGGGCGGTGGCTACTCAAGCAGGTACAACGACCTGGTCGAACCCGTAACCGTCCTTCTCCTGCCGCAGGGTTCCCTCGAAGGCCCCGAAGCGGTCGTGTCGTCCTAGCTTTTCTGCGTGAGGTTAGCTGCTGCCGCCAGCACCAGCTCCAGCGCCTCCGCGCCCCGCCCCACGGCCAGCACCGCCCCGGCCACCGTGACCAGCCCCACCGCTGCTCCCCCGAGTGGAGCCCCTGTGAGCACCGCTTCCCGCGCCACCTCTCCCTGCGCCCTCCTGACCGCCTTTTCCGGAACCACCTGTCTCATCCGTTCCGCTTTGCCCATCAACGTGAATCTCCTGTTGCAAGGTCTCCCGCACCGGCTTCACGGCTACGGGCTTGGTTTTTAGCTCGAACTCAACCCGTGGCGGCGCCGTGAAGCTCCTGGGTGATACACGGGCGCTTGCTGGCGAAGCCAACAGGTAACCGTCGGGAAGAGTCTGCGGATCGATCGCGACTTCGTAATCGCCCTCGCGCAGGTTGTAGAAGTAGAAACTCCCGTCCTGATAGGGGGTGGTATAGCGATTCGTGGCGGTCAGCCGGATGAGGATGTTCTCGACCTGCGCGCCCGCCGGCGCCACGATCTTTCCTGAGAACATGGCCAAGCGGACCACGTTGAAGTCCGCCCGGGCGACGGCTCTCGGGTCGACGTTCACGCGCCCTTGGATGGTCGCG
>JBEKAD010000282.1:0-9835 GCA_050018435.1 Terriglobia bacterium | reverse complement strand
TCGTAATCGGCGGGGAGTTGTTCCATGTTGAGCCCCACCTCGTGCGTTCCCTCGGGAACATCCCCAAAATCGTAATGGCCGTTGGTGTCCGTGAGAACGTTGCGATAGTGATCGAGGCTGACCCCGACGTTCGGCGCCGGCCGCGTCCCCGATACCGACTGCTCCAACACCAACCCCCGGACGCTTCCTACCAGAGGAGCGTGCGTCGCCGTATATTGCTCGATCGTGCCTCCTCCCTCCCAATTTCTCCCCCAGTGGATTTGCTTGCTGATGCGCAAGAAGACGCTCCATTGATTGGAAGCGGCAAGCTCCGAGTTCAGGCCCAGGCCGGTGTTGCCGAAAAGGAAAATGTTCTCGGGATTCAGGTCCGTAAGGAGCTTGTTGCGGAGGGCCTCAAGTTGCAGCGACCAGCCGCGCCGGAGAGGCGTGCTCAGCCCGACCATACTATTGGAATAGGCGTTGGTGGTAAAAATACTTTTATTCACCAAGTCGTTGCCTTTCTCGAAGTAACCGTAGGCAGAGACGCGCTTGAAGTTGGCCGCGAGTGAGCCGCGGTAAAAGAGCGTATTGGTGCTTTCCGTCGTTTTCGAGTTCTGTTCCCGGACGGCCCCGCCAATGACCAGCCGCTTCCAAACAAATGTGTCTTCGAGTTCCGCGAATCGCTGCACCTGCGGCGTGGTGTTCGAATTCAGGTTCATGTCAATGTAGGAGAGCCGCAAGCTGTGGCGTCGCAGGGGGCGGGTGAGGTTGAGGTTCAACTGGCGGTTGTTCGAGATGGACTCGCCGAACAGGGCAGGGTCCTGCACCGTGAGGCGGAGCGTGGTAAGCGAGGCATTGGCGCTGAACTTCCAGGGGAGCAGGATTGAGGCCCCGGAGGTTTCCCCCGAGCTGTGGTAAGTGGGCAGTTGGGGATTGTGCTCGAGGTTGTTCGAGTACTCGCTGGCCGACCCGTAGAGATCCACCCGCTTGACCGGCCGATAGTGCACATCAACGTAGGGTCCCTTCCGATCGCCCACGAACGTACCCAGCATGGGAAGATAGGTGGTGCTTTGCAGGACGTAATTGGCGCGGAAGCTGAACTTGTCCGAATCCCAGGCCGGGCCCAGCAGCAGCGAGAGCGGTTCCTGACCCACCGGTGAGGGGGTGAAGCTGGAAGCTGTGCTGGCGGTTGCTTCCGTGTAGAATTTCAAATGTTTCGTGGCGTGGTAAATAGACTGAAACGTCAGACCATTCCAATGTTGATAGTTGTGGCCAGCGAAGAAGTACGCGGAATCGGCCGTTAGGACGCTGGAATCAGTCCCGAGGTACATGTAGCGCACCCCAAATTCCCAGCGCTCGCCCACCTTCTGCCACAGGGAACCGCCCAGCACGAGCTGCGGCAACATCACACGGTAAGGGACGCGAGGCCCACCGAGCAGAGTTTCTTCGCCCACGAAAAACTGGAGACTGCGGTTCTTGCGTCTGACCACGATTCGCGCCCCGCGCCCGGAAATGTCGGGGGTATAGATGTTCTGGAAGGGGTTTTCCACCATATTGGAGCGGAATTGGAAGTCGCCGCCAATGAAGTCCCATTTCCAGCCCCAGAGGGGCGCTTGCTCAAGGCCCACAAAGTTCGTCCCCGAGTGGAAACCGCTGCCGCCGTAACCTTCCAGGTTGCCGTCCAATAGGCCAACGCCGGGAATGAATTCTTTGAAGTTTAACGCCATGCCGGAGGTATCGAGCAGCGGCTGCCCGCTTCCACCCAGGTAGTAGCCCTGGAGGGCAACCTCGGCTTCCCCGGCGCTCTGGGCAAAGGCTTCAGTGGAGAGACACCCCAACATAGAAAGCGATAACAGAAGGGCAAAAGCCAGGAAGCGGAGGGAAGAACTCATAAACGAATAGTCACGTGCAGGAGTGAAAGGAGAGGAGCCGGACTCGGTGTTGGTCTTCATTCTGACTCCCGACTTCTCACTCCTGACTCCTGTTCTCAATGGGCCACGGGCGCCGGCGCCGGCTAATCCACCGTCACGTCAGCAGAGCCTTGCTGGATCTCGCCCGTGCCGATATCAACATGCGCGCGAAGCTTATAGTGCCCAGGGTTAAGGTGCACCTTGAGCGGGAAGATGAACCGCTGGCTGCGTTCACGCAGGACGGGGAGAGAAGTGAATTCCTCCGTCTCCACGACTTGGCCCTTGTCGTCCACCACCTCGAGTTTGCCCGTCGGCCGGAAGTACATCTGTCCCAGGTTCTCCAGCACGACCACGGCCTGCCACCCGGCTTCCTTGGAGTCCTTTGCCGGGGGGATGGCTTCGAGCTTGAATTCTTTTAGCCCCCCCCGAACCGGAGGCGAACCGACCACGACATAAATCGCGGCAACGATTCGGACCGCCATGCGCATACCGATCCCCTCAGTTGCCTGCTCGGCGGCGGGGAGCGTGGTGAAGCCCGCGGCGCAGTTGTAGCTGCCTTCAGCAACGTCCGCGGGCGCCCGCAGCGTGTAGCGCGCGTTCAGGAACCCGCCGTTTTCAAGCTCGATCTCCATAGGATTCAAGCTCAGCCATTTCTTGCAGGAGTACGCAGCCTCCTGGGGCAGGTCGCGTTCAAACTGCGGCGTGGTCTTGTCGTCGATATCGAAATCCAGAACCTCAGCCCGAATTCGCGTCTTGGCGTCCGATTGATTGCTCAGTTTCAACGCTCCCGAATACTGCTGCCCGGGCGTCATTGTAACTCACGGTTAGTTGACATGATGAACCTACGCTGTAGTTCCACGCGTCCTGGAACGTATAAGTCGCCTTAAAGCTGGCCGGACTGTGATTCCCTTTTCCGGTTGCCACCGTCGTACCATTGCCCGTGTTGCTCAACGGAGCTGAAGCCGCGCAGGTGACGCCGCTAGCAGTTCCGCAAGCTACCGTCACGGAGCTCGCCGGCGGGGTGTTGCAGCCGCTAAAATTCGTGGCGCCAGCCTTAGCATAGACATGGAAGCTGGCGGGGTTGCCCGTGACCGTGAAACTGACCGCTGTCGACGTGTTAACCTGTGTGCCGTCGGGCGTGGACGAGGTAAAGGTGATGGTGTTCGGCGTCACACTTCTAGGGTAGCCGACCGTCAAGGGAACCACGTCTTTCACTGTTTGTGCTGACCGCATGACCGGGGTGGGCCGGCGTGGGCCTGTCAGCTTTTGTGCCCACGCCAACCCGGTGCTGAGCAGGGTCAGCCCCGCTAGCACCAACATTGTGAATCTGCGCATCCCGGCCTCCTTTCTTCGCCCCGCAGGTAGGGGCGGGATCTGCCCGCCCGGGGGCGCGAAGCACTCCCCTACCCACGACTTGAACAGCTACGTCAGGCTGATAGTAAAAGTAACGACCGCTGTGTACGAGCCGGTCTGGTAATCAGGGTCGTTGACCAGAGTCCAGGCCACCGAAGAGCTAACTCCCCCCCTGTCGGTACGAGCGTCTGTCGAAAAGGCCGTCACTGCCGTCGAAGTGAGTGCAGCGGACACGGCGCTGGAAGGAACGGTCGACGTCCCGTGCTTGCTGGGGTTGGGAACGGTGGGAACGTAGGTCAGCAAGTCCGCGGCGTCCAGTGGGCTGCCCACCGAGGGGCCGACGATGCCCGAGCCCGCAAAGTCGGTTGTGACCGCCAGCGTTATGTGAGAAACTCCGCCGCTAACGGCCGTCCGGACGAAATAGGTGAAGTTGGTTGTGCCGGTATAGTTGGAGAAGAGTGTACCCGGCGAGGTAAGGGAGGTGTTGGGGGTTTGGATGGTCAAAGCCGCCTCCGGAATAACCGTGATATTGAGATTCGTGTTGACGGTGCCGGTGCCCAACTGCGCAAACGCCGCAGACGCCGCGAGCAGCAGGACCGCCGCAAGAGCTAGAATTTTCTTCATGGTGTTGTCTCCTTATATTTTTGAATATTTCAGCTTGCGCTGATTTCGAACTTTTCAACTTGCACTGATCGTAAAAGTCACAGTTGCCGAATAAGCTCCCGTCTTGTACACGGGGTCGTTGGTCAAGGTCCAAGAGGTCGTCACGGTAGAGCCCGCGGTGGTAGTTGTATGAGCGTCGGCGCCAAACGAGGCTACGGGTGAGGAAGAGCCGGTGGAGGCCGGCTGGCTGCCGGTGCAAGGTGTCGCCGGGGCGGCGCCGCTACAGGTGTATTTGAGCGCGTCGCCAGCCGTGGGCGGGGTTCCTACGGAGGGGCCGCCAGCCGGGCTGAAGTCGGTCGTGACTTGCAAGCTGATGGTGCCGCTTCCGGTCGACTGCTTCGTCCGGATGAAGTAAGTCACAAGCGTACTGCCGGTGTAGTTGTTGAAGACGCTGCCGATTGCCGTGAGAGCCGTGGGTGAAGCAACGGTCAGCGCCGCCTCGGCGGCGACGTTCACGGTGACACTGGTTGTCCCGGTGGCGGACTGCGCGTGTCCCACAGACGCCGTGAACAACAGGATGAGCGCCAGCAGGGGTAGGGTTTTCAAGAGTTTTTTCATGTTCTCAGACTCCTTATTCTAAGTTCTCAAGCTGCACTGATGGTCCAGGTTAAAATGGCCGTATAACTCCCCGTCTTGTACTTGGGGTCGTCGGTAAGTGCGAAGTTGACACTTACGGTGTTCGTGGCGGCGTTATTACAGGGGCTACCTGCACCCGTGCAGGCCCCGGCCGGGATGGTGACGACAGTCTGGGCCGCCGCCGTTCCCACTCCCACCGCCGGAGAACCGGAGCAATTCGTACCCAAAGTCGCCCCAGTACAGGTAAAGGTCAGAGCATCGCCCGTAGTGGGCGGGGTACCGATGCACGGCCCGCCGGAGCAAGAGAAGTCCGTACTTGCATAGACGGTGATCTTTCCGCTGCCCGTTGAAGCGGTGGTCCGTGCCCGGTAATCGAGGGTGACAGATCCCTTGAACGCGGTGAAGGTGGTCCCCGTATTGGTGAGAGCTACCGAAGTGGGAACATTATAGAGGTCTCCAGCAGCCTGCAGAGTGAGCGACAAAGTCTGGGTCCCCAACGTTGTCTGTGCGTAGGAACCCACCGGCGCCAGGAGCATCACCAGAGCGCCCAGGCCGTACGCGACAACCCGCTGGAAAAAGTGCTTAACATTCCGCATCGGGATCATGTCACCTGTAAGAAAGGGCTTCCGAACTTTGACCATGCCATCCATATAAATGCAGCCAAAATAACGTTCACCGCTCTTTGGCAGGAACTCAGTCACCACACGAACCCGCCGCATGAATTATGAGGAGTTCCTAATTGTTCGCAATAGTACGAACGTACTGAAAATCTTGATGACGGAGTTAAGACCCCAATAAACACTATCCAGAATCGGGCGAGTTGTCTGTGAAGGATTATGATGTCTGAATACGCGAACTGCATAACGTGCCTCCCCCAGGCTCGTCTCTTGGGCGGGAACTCAGTCACCACACGAACCCGCCGCATGAATTATGAGGAGTTCCTAATTGTTCGCAATAGTACGAACGTACCAGAAATCTTAATAAACGACGTGTCTAATCTCTCTCTCGCCGGAGTGCGAAGGTGCTAGGAATGTCCACCGACGATATGCCCACCTCCGCGAGGTATCGTCTGAGCGGCGGTAAGGTCCAATCCGTTGGTAGCAACGCCCGGGTCCCTGCGGCAGGCTTGGACCAGGGCACATCGTCGCAATTTCCGAACATTATTTGACCCTATCGCAGCGGGAGCCGCGTATTGCGGGTTGCCCCGTGGGGCGGGGCATAAGTTCTCCACAGGTCCAACGTCGGCTATAATGGTGGGGAGACACCGATCGTCGCAAAGCGTACGGCCCGCGCGTGAGGCCAGAGAAGGGAACTTTTTCCGTATGAAAATCACGGCGTTGATTGTGGATGATGAACAGCCGGCTCGCGACGAGTTGGCGTTCTTGCTGAAGAGTTTTTCCGACGTCGAAGTGGTCGGCCAGGGAAAGAACGGCGTTGAAGCCGTGAATATGGTGCGCGAGCTGAATCCGCATCTGGTGTTCCTGGATGTGCAAATGCCCGGCGTCGATGGCTTTGGCGTGATCAAGCGGGTATCCACAGTCAGTGGTTTGCTGACCGTGGGCTTTCTCCCTCGATGACCAGCCAAAGGTTAATTGAGGCCACAGCTATCTAACTGGCCTCTGCTACGCCCAATAAAGGAGGGCCGCAACGATGCCAATCAACCACGAAGAACTTATTGATGGGAGTGATAAGTAACGAGTGGCGAGTGACAATAAACTCGGTCCAAAGGCCGAGGTCCGAAATCCGAGGTCCGGAGTCGGAAGGGCGAAAGGCGGGAAGGCGCGAGCCGGCATTCGCGTCCTCGTTCCTGAACCCTAAATCCTCACTCCTAAATCCTGACTTCTGACTCCTGAATCCCAAATCCTGACTCCTAAATCCTAACTTCCCCTGCCATCAAGTTTTCCAGCGTTTCGCGGGGGCGAATCAATTCCGCTTCTGCTCCGTACACCAGAACTTCGGCGGGGCGTGGCCGCGTGTTGTAATTGGAGGAGAGGACGAATCCGTAAGCGCCGACGGTCAGTACCGCGAGCAGATCGCCCGGCTGCACGTCGGGCAGGTCACGGTCGCGGGCGAAGAAGTCGCCGCTTTCGCACAGCGGTCCGACAATGTCCGCTTGCAATCGCTCCGCCGTCCCTCCCCGCGCGGGAACAATCTCGTGGTAAGACCCGTAAAGGGCCGGGCGCATTAAATCATTCATGCCGGCGTCCACCACTACGAAATTCTTCCGCTGGTGCCGTTTCACGTAGAGCACGCGCGTCACGAGCACGCCGGCGTTGCCCACCAGGGCGCGTCCGGGCTCGAGAATGAGCCGCATCGAAGCATCGCGCAGCCGCTCTTCCAGGCCCCGCGCCATCCGCTCGACGTCCAGAGGTGGCTCGGCGCCGTAAGAGATTCCGTACCCGCCTCCCAAATCGAGCACCTCCACGGCGATGCCTTCCGCCGCCAGTTGCCGCGCCACACTCAGAATTTCATCCAACGCCTTCCAGAAAGGCTCCACCTCCAGGATCTGCGAGCCGATATGGCACGCCACGCCCTGGACCTTCAGATGGGGAGAGCGCGCGGCGCGACGATAGAGTTCCGGGGCTTCATCTTTCGGCACACCAAACTTGTGGATCATCTGCCCAGTGGAAATGTAGGGGTGCGTGTCCGCTTCCACGTCGGGATTCAGGCGGATGGAAACGCGTCCAACCCTTTGGAGGGCGCGGGCGCGGCTTTCAATGACGGCGAGTTCGCCCGCCGATTCAACATTGAACATCAATATGCCGGCGGCCAAACCGGCGTCAATCTCATCCTGGGTTTTCCCCACTCCGGAAAAGACGATGGTGCCAGGAGCGGCGCCGGCGCGCAACGCCCGCGCCAACTCTCCGCCCGAGACCACATCGAATCCCGCGCCTGCCTGCCGCAGCAAGCTCAGGATGCGGAGGTGGGAATTGGCTTTGACCGAGTAACAAATCAGGCTGGGAGTCCGCGCCAGAGTCCCGCGCAGCCGTTCATAGTTGCGGAGAATCGTGCTTTGGCTGTAAACGTACGTCGGCGTGCCGAAACGCTCGGCGAGTGACGCCAGGGGCAGATCTTCGCAGAAGAATTCGCCCTGGCGGTAGTGAAAGGAATCGTGGGTCGATGAGGTCATTTTCTCTCTTCGGAAATCAGGTGCCAGGTGTCAGGTGCTAGGTTTCAGGTGCCAGGTGCTAGGGAATGGTTAAGTGTAAAGGGTGAAGTGTAAAGGATAAACGGCTTCATCTTATCCTTTACACTTCACCCTTTATACCTTACCCACCACGGGTTCCAGCCCCTAGCCCCTAGAACCTAGCACCTGACACCTGACACCTGGCACCTGGCACCTGACACCTAGTGCTCAGCGCACCTTCAATACAACCAGCGTTTGGTCGTCGCGCTGCGGGCGCCCGGCTTCGAACTCGCGCAGCTCTGCAAACACCCGGCTGACGATTTCCTGGGGCGGCCTCTGGGCGTTCTGGCGCAGGATGTTTTCCAGGCGCCGCGAGCTGAACTCTTCCTGCTGGGGGTTGTTGGCCTCGGTAATGCCGTCGGAAAAGAACGCCAACACATCTCCCGTCTCCAGATTCACCGTCACTTGCTGATACTCGGTGTGCTCCATCAGGCCGAGGGGAACGCCCTCGGCGCGAATCGCCCGGCACTGCCCATGGCGAACGAGGATAGGAAGCGGCATGCCGGCGTTGGCCAGGCACAGGCTTTTGGTGCGCGGTTCCCAGATGGCGTAGGTCAGGGTAATGAAGTGGCCTTCAATCTTGCGCTCCAGGAACATGACATTCAGCCGCTTCATCATGTCCGGCGGCGGAAGCTTCTGCGGAGCGAGACTGCGCAACGTGCCACTGGCCATGGCGCCGTAGAGCGCCGCGGGCGCACCCTTGCCGCTGACGTCACCCACCACAATCACCTGCCGGTCCTTGCCGTAGGCGAGGAATTCATAAAGGTCGCCCCCCAGTTCGCGCGCGGGCTGAAAGTGCAAAGCCACGTCCAGGCCGGGAATTTTGGGCGCGATTCCCGGCATCAGGTGCATCTGGATTTCCTGTGCGTGGCGCAGGTCGCGCTCCAGCCGCGCTTCGCTGCGCGCCACGCGCTCGTACAAGCGCGCGTTCTCAATGGCGATGGCGATTTGCGGGGCGAGAGTGGAAAAGATGCGCACGTGCTCGTCGTTGAAATAATTAAGGTGCGGGCTTTCCAAATCGATCACCCCGATCACGTGATCGCGATAAATCAGCGGGACCGTCATCTCCGAGCGGGTCTCCGGATTCATGGGGATGTAGCGCGCGTCTTTGCTGACGTCCGGCACCACGACCGGCTGGCGCAGGCTCGCCGCCGCTCCCACGATGCCCTGGCCAAAATTCACGGTAGACCTTTCAGGCATGCGCTCATCCTGCTTCAGGGAAATGACGGCGTTGAAAGTTTGCGCTTGGTCGTCGGCCAGCAGAATGCCAAAGCGGTGGTAATCCACCAGCCGCTTGGTGAGCGTCCCGATTTTGCGCAGCAATTCGTTCAATACCAGCACCGAGGTGAGTTCTCGGCTGATTTCGTTCAGCAACTGGAGCGTGCGCGCCTGGCGCAGGGTGCGCCGGTACAACCGCGCGTTTTCGATCGCCAAGGCCATGGGATTGGCCAGAAACTCCAGCAGGCTGACGTGCGAGCCGTTGAAGAAGTCCGGCTGCGGGGCTTCCAGGTCAATGACCCCGATCACGCGGCCCTTAAACAGCAGAGGAACCGCCATCTCGGAGCGAACCGCCGCCAGCGATGGGATGTAGGCGGGATCGTTCTTGACGTCATTCACCAGAACCGGGCGCCGTGTCTGCGCGGCCCGGCCCACAATGCCCTCGCCCACCTTGATCCGCAGGCGTCGGATCAATTCCGGGGGATGGCCGAGGCTGAAATGCACGCGCAACTCCTGCGTCTTCTCGTTGAGGAGAAGAATGGCGAAGACCTCGTAGTCAATGGCGCGCTTGACGACCTCCGCGATGCGGGCCAGCAACTCATCGAGATCGAGCGTGGAATTGATTTGCTCGCTGACCTCGATCACCAAAGTCAGGAGCTCCGTCAACTCGAGAGGCCGGGATGTTGAGCGACTGATTTCTGCCATGGGTTTCGGAGCGGAATGTTCCCATTTTCAGGGTAAGCTCGCTGCAAAACCTCTATTCTAACATACGGGTCCCAAGCGACCGCCAAGACACGCATTTCCGGTGCTGTCCTAATTTCAGATGTAGCGCCGGCTTCCAGCCGGCATTGAGCCGCCAAGATGGCGGCGCTACGTTCAAATTAGGACAGCACCGCATTTCCAAACCACCCCAAAGTGCTGCCTTGGATATAATGGCGCGCGATGCTGA
>JBEKAD010000281.1:0-7135 GCA_050018435.1 Terriglobia bacterium | reverse complement strand
CGGTAGCGCAACTCACGCGCCACAGCTTCAATATTGCCGCGGCGCTCGCGGGCCACGCGCGCGACTTCGGCTTCTCCACGCAAGTAATCTATCTGGAGCGACGTGGCAAGGTTGCGCACCAATGCTTCGTCACCATCAGACTCCGCTCCGCGCAGATGGTGATTGAAGTGGACGGCCGCAACCGTCAGTCCCACTTCCCCCGCCAGCGCTTTCATAAAGTGCAGAAGCAAGACGGAGTCCGGGCCGCCCGAAACTCCCACCCCCACGCGCTGGCCGGGGTGAAAGAATTGTTTGGACCGCACTTCGAGCGACCAGCGAGTATACAAGTCAGGCCGATGATGCATGTATGGGTTCCGCCTGGGAAGATTGTAACACTGGGGCGGAGGGGCAGGATGAGTGTAACTGGAACCTCGACCTTCAATTCCACTCGAGGGGGAAAATTGGAAATTCTCGTGTTGGTCCGAAAAGCCCGAAAGCCTGGCCCCATTATGGATACCCCGCCAATGGGGGCTAAAGGCCGGTGCTGCCAGGAACTGACATTTAGTCCTTTACCGTGGGAAAGCCGGCATCGTTCCAGCCGTGCCAGCCCCCGTCCATGGACATTATGTCGGTATAGCCCATCTTCTGCAAACTTTCCGCTGCCAGCGCAGAGCGAAAACCGCCGCCGCAATAGAGCACCATGGGCGTCGTCTTGCCCGGCACGGCGTTTTCAATGTCGCGTTCGATGATCCCCTTGCCCAGGTGAATCGCCCCGGGCAGATGGCCTTTGGCCCATTCGTTATCTTCACGCACATCGACGAGGAGGAAATTTTCCCTGGCATCGAGCCGCGCTTTGACATCCTGGACGTTGGTCTGGCGTATTCGCGTCTTGGCGTCGTTTACGATCCTCAGGAATTCCGGGGCATGCTTCATTATCAACCTCCATGCGTGGAAGCGTCAGGGGCCTTCAGCTCACTCATGGCCTGCTTGTAACCGGAGAGAAGAATCCCCACATCGCTGTTATACATCAGAAAGCGGACGCCGCGCCGCCTGGCTTCGAGCAACAGGGGCATCTGGCCGGTTTGAAGGCCCGTGGCGATGCCTGCGGCCTTGCAAGCGGCGACGACTCGATCGACGGCATTCCAGAAGATGGGATTGTCAAACTGCTCCACAATTCCGAGGGACAAAGTGAGATCGTAGGGTCCGATGAAGAGGACGTCCAAGCCCGGCAGCCTGGCGATCTCCTCCACGTTTTCGAGCCCGGAAGGGCTTTCGATCATCAGCACCGCCAGGGTTTCGCGGTTGCAGGCGGCGACTTCGTTGGCGGCGGGCCCTTCCCAAATATCGGTGTTGATGGTGCGCAGCCCGAAACCTCGATGGCCGAGCGGCGGAAACTTCATCACATCCAGCGCTTCGCGGGCAGCCTCCACGGAGTGGACGCGCGGCACGATAACACCCATGGCCCCATTGTCCAGTGCCCGGGTGATCAGCTCCGGCTGGTTTTGCGTGACGCGAAGCAGGGGAACAATTCCGGAATAGTGGGCGGTTCGGACTAAAGCTTGAAACTCAGAATAGCTGGCAGGGGAATGTTCCGTATCGACAAAGAAGAAGTCCAGTCCCGCCTTGGCCAGGATCAAAGGCATTTCTGATCCCAGACAATCTTCCAGCGACGTGCCGTAAACACATTTCCCGGCGTAAAGCATCTCTTTAACGGTGTTCTTGTGCATGGGGCCTCCGAAAGCAAAGTATTCTGCGCTATCCGGAGAGGAAGGTCAATCGTCAGCCCACGGAGGGTGGTGTCCTAAAATCCCTTGAAAGACCCTCTTGCTACTGGGCACGCCTGCCGATAGTATGATTGATGCTGGATGAAATTGAGTTTGAATTTCCGGAGTTAGCCTGCTTAATGACCGCCTCCACAGATCAACTATACCGCCTTGTTCAAGGTGACTGCTTCAGGTGGTTACGATCCTGTAAGGAAAACTCAGTTCATGCGGTCGTGACCGATCCTCCCTTCGGGCTTATTGAGTACCGTCAGGACCAAGTGAAGAAGCTACGGGCTGGTAGGGGTGGCGTCTGGCGTATACCTCCAAACCTAGACGGTTGTCTCAGGAAGCCGCTTCCCAGATTCACCGTTCTGTCAAAAGAGGAGCTGGAAGGATTGCGCGGTTTCTTCTTGGAGTGGGGGCAACTGGTCCTTCCGGTATTGGTTCCAGGTGGTCATGTTTTCATCGCATCCAATCCCCTGCTCTCTCCGATACTCTCCTCTGCCCTGATGGATGCTGGATTTGAGCGTCGCGGGGAAATCATCCGATTGGTGAGAACGCTAAGGGGAGGAGATCGGCCTAAGCTTGCCGAAAAAGAGTATGATTTTATCTCTGTGATGCCGCGTAGCTGTTACGAACCATGGGGACTCTTCCGCAAGCCTCTCACGGAAAAAAGGGTGTCAGAAAATCTAAAGAGATGGCACGCAGGCGGCCTGCGAAGAACCCCTGACGGTCGTCCCTTTCCCGATGTCATAAAGAGCGAGTTCCCGCTTGACGCAGAAATTAAGATTGCTGCGCATCCTTCCCTGAAGCCACAGAAGTTTCTGCGCCAACTTGTTTGGGGAGCCCTACCGATGCAGGAGGGAATCATCCTTGACCCGTTCATGGGCAGCGGTTCAACAATCGCAGCCGCGACTGCACTGGGATTCGACAGCGTGGGAATCGAATCTGACAAGCATTTCTATGAGATGGCTCTGGCCGCTGTTCCTCAACTCAGCAGTATGAAGGTTCAATGGGAGTCATTTGAAGGCCCTAACGGGAATTCAGTTGTAGCCACGCCGGAAAAAACAGTAGTTGAGCCTACTCTGTTTTGAGGTCCATGCCGAGTTGTCTCTTCTGTTTTGGGCTGCGAACAAGACAATCGGGTTCCTGATAAACGGGATTGGACCGAAGCTTCTCAACGCCTCGCTGGTTTATCGAGCACGTTCGTGTGCGCCGTGAAGCCTTTCCGCGCTCGGCTAGCGACCAATCTTCCAAGGCCAATTCAGCCGCCAGTATTTGAACGAACCGCGTAGGCTTGGATGCGCTCGTCGCCAATTCATATCGAAATACCATCAACCACCCAGCCTCGGGATTATGTGCCTGCCAACCTCCTGACTGCTTCGAAGTCTTTACCTCAATTCCCTGATCGCATCTAAGCTGATTATCGCCCTTCGGATGCTTTGAGGGTAGTAAGTCTGGGTGTCCGCCAACGTAGCGGTTCCGAACCAGCGTTTTTGAGTGCTTGGCGATGCTCTTAACGAGAACCTCTGAAATAAGACCGGAAAAGGTGTTTCCGAGAGCAAGATTTTCAAATAAACCCAAGTCGTGCTGATCCAGGGCACCATTGATCGCGTGGAGGAAATCGTAAATGGCCTCTACCGCCAGTCTTATTTCTTCTGTGGTTAGGCCGTACCCTAACTGAGCCTTTTGAACCCAATACTTGGGGTTGGTTTGTGCTCTTGTTATCACGGCGCACAGTTATACGGTACTTTCTCAGGAAATGAAAGAGCCAAAGCGGTATAATCAGCTATGGGAGACGTAGAAGAAGTGGGTAGCCACAGTCAGCGTTTTTCTGACCCCGGGCTTTTCTTATGCCCAATACCCCAGCGGCAACCGCACGTCATCAGTCCAGATGGGGCGCGCCGCTACCGTTGCACTAATCAAAGCAACATTGTTGTAGCCCGCCCGCCGCCCGTCCGTAGACATATTCGCGGATCACTGGTTGTCCTACCGCGGGCCGCTCCGGCCAGGGAGCCCCACAGAGCCGCTGGTCACTCAGACGCCCGAAACGCGCCTCCTCTTGGAATAAAAGCCGCACTCGCATGCCCGGCGGACGTTTCGCTAGAGGCCCGTCCGGAAACAAGGTTTTTGGCGATTTGTCGAACCATAAGCCCTTTGTTTCCGACGCACGATTTTCCCAAAAGCGCCTTTCTGGACGGGCCTCTAGCGCTTCCCGGAGGATCTAGGGGAGTTTCTTTTGAACTCCTCTTGCCGCTCGCGATCGGCCTTGACGTGCCGGGGACGGGGTCCGGGCTTTCGCCAGTGGTGCCGGTGGAGCAAGCGGTACACATAGGCCAGGGAAATCTTTTTGCCCGTGGCTTGGCAGAGTTGCTGGTGCATCTGCGGAGCCGTGAGGATTTGCCCTTTCTGGGCGCCTTCCTCCAGGCCCGCCAGAAAGGCCTCTTCCTGCTCCCAGGAAAGAAAGGCCCAGCGGCGTCCGCCTCGCCCGCGTCGCTCCAAACCCTCCGGCCCCCGCTGATTGTATTGCCCCACCCACAGCCACACCGCCTGTTTGGAGACGCCGAGCAGAGTGGCAACGCGATGAGCCGAATAGGGACCGAGGAAGGTGAGCCAAATCGCCAAGCGTTTTTGGTATTGCTCGCGGCTGCCGGCTTCCCGAACCCAAGTCTGCAAGTCCTGGGCCGACAACCAAGGTTTGATCGAAGCCGGTCTTCGCATAATTGTTGCACCTCACCCCGATCATATTATGCTCTATCTTTGATGTCAAATCAGGATCGCAACGTTGCAGGCCGTCATGGGGGACGGAAAATCAACCCCACGGCCCTTGGGATAGCGACGCTTCCTGCAATGTGCCGGCCTGACTCGCCGGGAAGTGATCGCCGCTTTACGAAACGGAAAAATCCTTTAGAATAAAATTGGATTTCTTTATCCGCTTAAAATGCTTGGCCGGTAGATTTTCATCCCGACGCGGTGTATCGTCGCGGCCAAGCCCGAGGCTGTGGGGCGAACCGAGGTGTTCAGCAGCAAGCTCGCCGCGACCGATCACATCTGAATCGAGGTGAGAATTATGCCCTTTGCGCTTGACCGTTTCCGCGGGATCTTCCCTGCGGCACTTACCATGTTCGACAAGGATAACAACCTTGACGAGGAAGCCACCGCGCGCCATTGGGATTGGCTCATCACCCGGCAAGCGGCCGACGGGCTGGTGATCACCGGAACCAGCGGTGAATTCATTGCCTTGACGGACGAGGAACGCCTGCGTCTTTTCCGCCTGGCCCAGAGCGTAGTGCAAAAGCGCGTGCCCGTCATTTTCGGCTCGGGCCACTACAGCACAAAACTCACCATCGAGATTTCCGAAGAGGCCCAGAAGTGCGGAGCGGATGCATTGATGGTGATCCTGCCCTACTATCAGCGGCCGTCCAAGGCGGCGGTGATTGAGCATTACCGCCGCGTCCGCGAGGCCACCCATCTTCCCATCATGCTTTACAACAACCCGCACAACTCCGCTTGCATTGAGCTTAGCCCCCGCGAGATTGCCCAATTGGTTGAGGAGGATGTTTTGCATATGGTCAAGTCGACGTTCGGAACTGTGGAGCCGGTGCACGACTTGAGCGTTCTGGTGGGCGATCGCATGGCCATATTTTACGGGTCCTTCCTGGCGGCTTTTGAAGGCCTGTGCGCCGGGGCGCACGGCTGGATCAGCGGGGTTCTGAATGTCTCCACCCCAGCGGCCAAGGCCCTGTACGACGCGGTGGTGGTCCGCAATGACGCCCGCCAGGGATTCACGATTTGGAAAAGGATTCTCCCCCTCGTCCATCTCTACACGCATCAACAAATCGGTCCGGTGAGCGATCTGGCAGTTTACCGCTCCATCTTGAATTCCTGGGGGCTGCAAGGAGGCTATTGCCGCGATCCCTTCTTTCCCTTGGATCAGACGCAGGAGAAAAAGCTCTTCGCGATACTGGAAAAGACCGGCTGGAATGACCCGGATCATGTCCTGGACGGCGTGGAGCTGTGAAAAAATAAACGATCTCACGCAAAGGCGCCAAGGTGCAAAGACGGCAGAGAATAATTGCTTTGTTTCCTTTGCGGCTTTGCGCCTTTGCGTGAAATGCTTTTGCTCTTCCCGGAATTATTTCACAGCTTCGAGTGTAATGGGGATTCAAAGGAATTGCTTGGCTAACAACCATGACCCTAAAAGTTGCCATGATCGGATATGGCGCCGTGGGTTCCATTCACGCGGACCAGTTGGCGGCCGTACCCCGCGTGGCATTGAGGGCCGTTTACGGCCCGAACCCGGAAAAAGCATCCGCCTTTGCTTCCGCCCATGGAATGATGAACGCCGGCGCGACCATTGCGGAGGCCCTCACCGGCGTGGATGTGGCGATCGTCTGCTCCCCCTCGGCGCTGCACTTTCAGCAGGCCCACGAGTGCCTCGAGCGCGGGGTGCACACGCTGGTGGAGTTGCCCCCCTGCGTGACCGCCGCGGAAGCAGAGGCTCTGGGGGAATTGGCGCGCCGGCGCGGAGTCTTGTTGGGATGTGCCCACACCAGCCGCTTTGTGACTCCCTATGCGCGGATACGCAAAAGTATTCGCGCCAACGTTTTGGGCCCCCTCCAGGAGTTTAACTACATACGCCATCACCAACTCCGCGAGCGGACCTGGGCGGACAACGCCCTGCTGCACCACGCCGCGCACGCCGTGGACATCCTGCTCGACTGGTGCGGCGGGGTGGAGCCCCAAGGCTGCGTAGCGATGCCGGACGCCCAACATGCCCAGACCGTGGCCCTGCTGGGAAGGCTTCCCTCTGACGGTCCCGCCAGCATCACCGTCACTTACACGTCGCGGCTGCCCCACATCCGCATGTTGGTGGTAAGCGAGCATCACACCCTGGAAACGGACGGCTTCACCTATCTGCGCTCTGACCTGGCGGACTTGCAATTCGCGGGCGACGCGCAGCAGGTTTACGAGCAGGCCATCCGCGATCAGGATAGGCAGTTCCTGTGTGCATGCCGAGGCCAAGGGAGTTTCGTGCCGTGGGAAGAAACCCTCAAGCTGATCCGCACGATGGATCGATTTCAAGCCTTCGCGGAAACGCCCTGAACTGGTGCGGGCAATGGGTTTATCTGCTGGGGTGCAGGAATGCTGGCTTGGCGAGGTGATGCGCGCCTGTGGAAATGCCATAATTCGGGTTCCGGTTTAACGTACAATCCCACTCCAGCGGAATAAGCGGGAATACATTCTGGCCGAACGCGAACTGAGGTAACGATGAAAGTAACCGATATCAAAGCCCATGTAGTGAGACTGAACATCTGCAACACCGTGATTGTGCAAGTGGAGACGGATGAGGGAATCACCGGCGTCGCCGAAGCTCTGATGAAGCGCAAGTC
>JBEKAD010000280.1:0-7142 GCA_050018435.1 Terriglobia bacterium | reverse complement strand
CCACCGTCTGCGAGACGCTGACCGATTACATGAAGCGCTATCGCATCGACAAAGAAACCGGTAAGGCAACCTTTGCCATCGTGCAGGCCGAGGATGAACTCGCGGCGCTGGGCATGGCTCTGGGCGCCGGCTGGGCCGGGGCACGTTCTATGACCGCGACGGCCGGACCGGGCATTTCCCTGATGGCGGAATTTACCGGGTTCGGGTATTACGTGGAAATCCCCGCGGTGATCTTCAATATCCAGCGCGTGGGACCATCCACGGGCCTTCCCACGCGCACCGCGCAGGGCGACATCATCTCCACCGCCCTCCTTTCCCACGGCGACACCCAGCACCCCATGTTCCTGCCTTGCTCGGTGAGTGAATGTTTCACCATGGCCATTGACGCGTTTGATCTTGCCGAGGATTTGCAGACGCCGGTATTCGTCATGAGTGACCTCGACCTCGGGATGAACACCTGGATGTCCGACCCCTTCCCCTACCCCACCAAGCCCATCGCGCGCGGCAAGGTACTGAGCGCCGAGGAGGTGCGCCGCATGGGTGGCTTTGAGCGTTACAAGGACGTGGATGGCGACGGCATTGGCTATCGGACACTGCCCGGAACGCCGGACCGCCTGTGCGGCTGGTTTGCGCGCGGCAGCGGCCACAATGAAAAAGCCATCTACAGCGAGCGGCCCGACGTATACGTGAACAATGTGGACCGGCTCGCTCACAAGTTTGAAACTGCTCGCCACAAGGTTCCTGGCCCCATCATCACGGATTCGGAGAAATCCGAAGTGGGCATCATCGCTTACGGCACCAGCCACTGGGCTATCGAGGAAAGCCTTGACCAGTTGCGGCGCGAGCAAAATATCGACGCCGGCTATTGCCGCTTGCGGGCTTTCCCCTTTACCCCCGAGGTTCATGATTTTATTAATCGTTACCAACGCGTGTACGTCGTGGATCAAAACCGCGACGCTCAAATGCTGGGCTTGCTCCGGTTGGAATGCCGCGCGGAGGAGATCGCCAAGCTCCGCAGCGTCCGCCACTATAACGGCATGTCCCTTGACGCGCGTACCGTAACCGACGAAATTACTTCCCAGGAGGCGGCAAACTAATATGGCAACCACCACAGTTCCCTCTTCCCCACCCGCCAAGACCAACCGCGTGGGCCTGGAGATGGCTCACTACAAGGGCAACAAGAGCACGCTCTGCGCGGGCTGTGGCCACAATGCCATTTCCGAGCGCATCATTGAAGCCTGCTTCGAAATGGGCGTTGAACCCCACCGCGTCGCCAAGTTTTCCGGCATTGGCTGCTCTTCCAAAAGCCCCGCCTACTTCCTGAATAGCGCCTACGGCGTAAATGCCGTCCACGGGCGCATGCCCTCCGTGGCCACCGGCGCTTTGCTGGCCAACCGTCATCTCATCGCGCTGGGAGTGAGCGGCGATGGCGACACCGCCTCCATCGGCATCGGACAGTTCGTGCACTTGATGCGGCGCAACCTCCCCATCATTTACATCATTGAAGACAACGGCTGCTACGGCCTGACGAAGGGCCAATTCTCCGCCACCGCCGACGTGGGTTCGAAGCTCAAGACCGGGGTCGTCAACGATCTGCCGCCCATCGATACCTGCGCCCTGGCCATTCAGCTTGGCGCCACGTATGTCGCCAGATCCTTCTCCGGCGACAAGCGGCAATTGCTGGCGCTCGTCAAGGGCGCGCTCGCCCACAACGGGACCGCCATGCTCGACGTCATTTCTCCCTGTGTCACCTTCAATGACCACGAAGGCTCCACCAAGTCTTACAGCTACGTCAAGGACCACGACGAACCGGTCGCGGACGTGAGCTTTGTGCCGTTCTTCGAAGATATTTCCGTGGACTATGACCCGGGAACGACCACCAGTATTACTATGCACGACGGCTCGCACGTGCTGCTGCGCAAACTCGCCACGGACTACGACCCCACCAACAAGGGCGCAGCCTTGCGCTTGCTCACCGAATCCCACGACCAGGGCGAGATCGTGACCGGGCTCTTCTACGTGGACCCCCAACGGCCCAACTTCATCGACCTGTTGAATGTGATGGAGGAACCGCTGGCCACGCTCGCGGAATCCAAGGTGCGCCCGCCCAAGGAAGTCCTGGATCAGGTGATGCAGTCGTTGATGTGAGTGGGTCATAAACATCCAACCGCTATAGAGCTTGCGGAAAAACGCTTCCGAGCTGTCATCATGAGCGCAGCGAAGGATCTCGGTCTGTGCGTTTTTAGAGAGTAGCGCGGACCTGTTTTGTAGCTTCGCGGCTTTTCGCCCCAGTCCGAGTGACGACCGAAAGACCGTAGCCCAGGGCGCAAGAAGCTGTGAAATAATCCCTGCACGAGCAAAAGCGTTTCACGCCGAGGCGCGAAGTCGATAAGGCGCAAGGAAAACAAAGCGGTTGTTCTTTCTGCGTCTTTGCGGCTTGGCGTCTTTGCGTGAAATTGTTTATGTTTTCACAGCTTCTTGCGCCCCTAACGGCGCTGTGGAACGGTCAGCGCTCCTGACGACTTACTCAACGAACTTGCGTGACAAGCCACGAGTCCTTGACATCCTGATTGGCTATTCTACAATTTCTCTATGATCCCACAAGACTTACGTCCGTTGTTCTGGGATACGAACCTTGACAACTTTAACCCTGTTTCTTACCCGGCCTACACCATCGCCCGCGTCCTGGAATACGGCGATGACAAGGCCATTGCCTGGCTGCGGGACACGTTCTCCGAAACCCAAATCGTCGAGGTGCTCCGCACCGAGCGGAGACTCTCCCGCAAGTCCGCGAATTTCTGGGCGCTCATCTACCACATACCCTCGGAAGAGATCGCAGCGCTCCGGTTTGCCATCTGAATTCCCTATTCTTCCAAGACAGGGAGCTGACCACTATGGAAAGGAAAGAACACGGGTGGCATCGGGAAGCCATCAACCCGGAGGTAGAACACACCTTGCGCGACCTCGACCAGAGTTCGCTCCTCACGCCTTTCTACCTTGCGGGAGGAACCGGCCTCGCCCTTCACCTCGGCCATCGACGTTCGGTGGACCTGGATTTCTTCACCCCAGAAACCTTCAACGAAGACTCGTTGCTCCAGGAAGTTCAGACCCTCAGGAAATTCTCACTGGTGGCAAAGGAGCCCGGAACGCTCCACGCGCATATCGGGGGGACCAAGGTGAGTTTCCTCGCATACGCTTATCCGCTGCTTTTCCCGTGCGAGGCTTTCCTGGATGTTAACGTGGCTGATCCCCGCGACATCGCGTGCATGAAGGTGAGCGCGATCGCGAGTCGTGGAACGAAGCGCGACTTCGTCGATTTGTATGCCGTCGCGCAGCATTACGGATTGCCGCAGATCCTGGAATGGTTCAAAGAGAAGTTCGCCCCCGCCAATTACAGCTCGGTGCACCTCTTGAAATCCTTGACCTATTTCGACGACGCAGAAAAGGACCCTGCGCCTGACATGCTCGTGCCCCTTTCATGGCCGGAGGTGCGACAGTTCTTTACCCGAGAGGTCCCGCGGTTGCTTTAAGAGCGCGTAGCGGTCGCGGTATCCCTACCGCGACCATTGCCATACCGTAGAATCTTGGTTTTTTAGCAAGATTTTCGTACTATTTGAGGTATTACGAGAATAAGAATGGCCTGATCGTTGGGTTGCGGCTCCCCCGCGCGGTGCTACCCGCTTCGGCATCATCGGAAGCCGCGTTAGCGGCGACATCATGCGGCCCACGGCGAACCGCCGTGGGATTACGCAGCGCAGAGTGTGAGTCCCGATCAGATCGGGACGACATCAGAGTCCGGCGCGGTCCATGGCGCGGATGTCGCCCCTGCCGGGGCTCAAAAAATCATTCCCTTTCCCGATTTACCCACGGCTGGCGCCGTGGGCTACATGATGTCGCCCGCTACGCGGGCTTTCGGGCACCTCGGCATTGCCATACCGTAATTTCTTGTTTTTTTGAGCAACGATTTTTGAACGTACGGCCTTTCACTTTCACCCTTTGCCATTTGCCCTTTGCCTTTTGATTCTCTTTTGCGGCTCCGCCGCGCTGCGCTACACTTGCTTGTCGTTCACAGCAAATTAATTCCCTACGTGCTGCGAATCGGCCACAGTTCCAGTCAAAGCTCATGAACATATTTAATCCTGAGGAAAAACACATGAACCGGCGAAGATTTTTCCATGTTATGGCTCGCTCGGCTGGCGTGGCAGCGCAGGCGAGCATCGCCACTGCTTTTTTCGCCGAAGGGAAAGGGCCCGCGGCCTCCAGCAACATCCTGGGAATGTATGTTCACGAAGGCTGGCCTTACAAGCATCCGTATGCCGCGCGCACCTGGACGGTTGACGACTGGCGGGGATACGCCGACGGCCTCAAGAAGCTGGGTTACAACCTGATGGTGATCTGGCCGGCCCTGGAAACCATGCCCGAGCCGCTGACGCGGAACGACCAAGCCTGCTTGGAACGGACGGCGAAGGTTCTCGACGTCCTGCACCGGGAATTCGGCATGCTGGCCTTCCTAACGCTCTGCCCGAACGTGGTGGCTAGAAACGATGTGGCAGCCCAATCATCGTTCGAGCAGAGGTACTACTACACCAGCACCGCCTTCATGAATCCCACGGATCGCTTGGCCGTGCAGCGAATGATGGGGTGGCGGGAGAAGCTGCTTCGTCCTCTGGCCAATATGGACGGGATGGCCATCATTGACAGCGATCCGGGCGGCTATCCCGGCTCGACCAACGACGACTTCGTGAATCTCCTGGTCGAACACCGGAAAATGCTGGAGCGATTGCGGCCGGGCATTGAGTTGTACTATTGGATGCACGTGGGGTGGGAGGCGTATTCTCACTATTACGCGACGGGTGATTTCTCTTGGGGAACACCCACGGCATCCGAAGATATCCTCACCAAGCTCAAGAAAGTCAATCTCCGCCCCTGGGGGATTACGATTCATACCATGGACCCGCCGCCTAATGGGACGGACTTGCATTTGGCCGAGAGGCACGGATTGGCGTCCACCGCTCTGGCGTTCAACTACGGCGCGATTGAGGGGGAGCCTTCCTTTCCAATGACGCGGTTCGGGGGAACCGCGGCTTTCAAGGCGGGCGGCGCCCGCGCCCCCCGCGGAGTGGTGGGCAACGCGCAAACGCACTGTGCGCAGTTGCCCAACACCTTCGCCTTTGCCCGAGGCGCCCAAGGGCGACCCGTGGCTGAATCCGACTACATCCAATTTGCCGATAAACTGATTGCCGGGAAGGGGCAGTTGCTCGTCAAGACGTGGCAAACGCTGGCGGGTCACGACTCAAATCTCATGCGTGATACGGCGGAAAAGCTCGAGGGGTTACGCCATGAGAACCTGACTCCCGGCCCCCTGCGGGGGCTGTTATTCGGAAACCCGCAGCGATTCATCGCCGACCTGATTTACCAACTGCGCATGAAAGCCGCCTATCTCGACCTTGTCGCGGCTTCCCAAGACAAGGTGGATCAGGAGAACTTTCGAGCGTTCCTGGCGGCCACCAAGGCCTGGCAAGGAACCCATGGCTACCAAACTGTATGGATGCTTTCCGGCTGGCCCGGCTTGGAGTCGACCTTGAGAAAACTGAAGTCGCCAGCAATCGACCATCTCTTGGCGGAAGCAGACTGGACGAGGATAAGCTTAACGGCCAGAGGCAACACGCCCTTTGACCGCCTCCAGGACTTTTTCCGGAAATGGGATAATCACACTCCCCGTCTCATTGAAGCCATGAGCGCGGCCTTGAGAGACCTGGAAAAGACATAGGATAGAGCATCCCTACCCCGATCAAGCCCCGCCGGGGGCAAAAGAAATCACGACCATCGGTGACGGCGCAGTAGCATTACCGCCGAGGCGCTGCGACGCAGAGAAAAGGCCTTGGGTTTTCAAATCCTCCACGCCTCGGCGGTGAGAAGGAAGGATTATTTCACCGCTTCTCACGCCATGGGCTACGACATTTCGCCCCGTTCGTGGGCTACTGTTTTTTTGAATAGGCTCGAAATGGTTCTTGACATTGGGTGTAGAATAAGCTATTATCACTGTGAGTGCTGGCATCCTGCCGGCGCTTGGCGCCTCTCGGATTCTCCCACCACGAGAGGACAAAATACCGAGAGGATTCTCGTCACGGCGGGCGAAGTGCGTTCTGGCTTTCTGTAGTGGCCGGCTTCAGCCGGGCAGCTTGAGAAAGAGAAGAACTTGGTGCCTTTGTGTCTTGGTGATGATTGGTTTCCGTGCGGCCCGCGAGGAGCAAGTCTGGAAAAACCCCTCGCGATCCTCGAATGTTAATGAAAACACAGCAGCTTAGCGAAGAATTGGGAGGGTCGTAATGGCCGGAGCAAGAAACCAAGTCTTTGAAAATAAGGCGGTTAGTAAAACTTACCATAGGCTAGTGAAAAGAAAGAAAAAAGGATGTTAAAATGAAGGTATTACCTCGAATGTTGCTGAAAATAAATAAGATAGAAAATTGACTTGGCGCAAATTCGCTCCGAACCTTGAATGTTGAAGAAAAATAAACCACTTATCGCTTCGAACCTGGAATGTTATTGAAAGGAAAGGAGAAAGACGTTGGAAAAATCGGCTCGCCAGTTCATCGGCTCATCGATCCATCCGCTGATCACGGGGTTGGTTTTAAATGGCCCTGATGACCCGATGAACCGATGGCCCGATCCCAAGAGGAGTGACAAGTGGCAAGTGGCGAGGGGCGAGAAAAAAGGCAAAGGCCAAAGGCGGAAAGGCGGGCAGGGCGAGACCCTTCGCTGCTACTCAGGATGACAGCACAGCGGGCCGCGGAATTGCAGGCTGCCCCGGTTTTCACCTTTGACTTTTGCGTTTTGACTTGTTATTGCCCCTCTGAGAGGCCTGACCGTGTCCCACATCTTTTGCTGGACACCGGGGGTGCTGATGCTGCTGATGCCCAATTGAGCCCCAAAGGGGCGAACTACCTCAGCCCAGGCCAACGGCCTGGGTGCGAGAACCCCTCCGCACCTTGCCGCAAGCCCTGAAAGGGCGAAATAGCCTTCGAGGATGCACGCGGACGGTCGCCGAGGCTGGGTCGGTGGCCTTGATCACGCCCCTTCAGGGCTGGAGAACGGAAAATGGGGTGACCTTCCTAACCCAGGCCGCTGGCCTGGGCTTTGCT
>JBEKAD010000279.1:0-7150 GCA_050018435.1 Terriglobia bacterium | reverse complement strand
GACGGGTTTCAACCACGACACCAACTACAACCAGAACAAAAAGCAAAAACCATGAGAGACCAAGAACCAGAGAACCAAAACGCAAAAAGGGGACACTTCTAACGGGTTAAGCATGGGGACATTTCTAATCGGGCTTGACAAGGCAGCTAATGCTTATCCGGTTGTTTCAGCACACCACTACAGGCTGTGTTTCTAACTTTATAAATGGTCATGCCTCCTTCAGCTTTATGCGGAAACAGGGCTCAAGTCCGAGCCCATTTATCTCACGATAGAAATTACGATATGCAGTCAGAGCCTTGGTGAGTCTTCCTGAAAGCCCATTGGGTAGTTCACGACAGGTTGGGCACTGTTCCGGGAAAAAACCTTCTCCATCCATCTTCTGCGCCACAATTGTGGTGCATTTTGAACAGGTAATCTCTAACACCGAGAGTTCGGCCAGAGGAATCAGTTGAAATTGTTCTGACACATTTGCCTCCTCTAAAATCGCTATCAATAGCCGTCCGGCGTGATGATACGCGGGTGCCGAAGTCACTCCAATGCCCTCGCCAGTCTATTTCTAAAGTAGATAACTTTCTCCACCATTGGCCCGGTTTTTCCTTATTTTTTCAAACCACTGCATATTGCGGCTTGCTTAAACAACCGGATAAGCATGAGGCAGCTACCACCGTTGAGATTTGGATTTTTTCGTTAGGCTCCCGCTTCCTATTCCAAGTGCAGACCCCTGTCATTGAGATTTGCGGTTTTTCGCAAGAAGAGCTTTTTTGAGCCCCAAAGGGGCGACCTACCACAGCCCAGGCCATCGGCCTGGGTTAACAAGCCAATCCATTTATACCCGTGAGCCCTGAAGGGGCGGTCCAATGGCGCGCCCCTTCAGTGCTGGCGGCTGTAACCGTTCCATGATTCCCAGGGCGTTGCCCTGGGCTGGATTAGGTCGCCTCTTGGGGGCTCAGACATTGAAGAGGCCGAACGGCGTTCGGCCAGGGGCCAGCGCCGCTGGCCCCTGCATGATTGGTTGCGGCTCCGCCGCGCTGCGCTGCGCGCTTGTCACCCATAGCTCACGCCATGGGCTACGACCTTTCGTCCGTGACTCGGACTGCGATGCTGAGCGGGTAGAGCAGGGCGACAGTTGGCGGCGTGCCCCATCCGGATTGACGATGTAGGGTTGCCACTGTTGTGTGGGGCATGAGAAAAGCCCACGGTCAGAACTGCCCTGACCGTGGCTACGCGCTCTTTTCCCTACGTAGAGGAAATTGCATAAGATTTCACTTGACAATAGGCTACTGAGTACTGTAAGATGGCTGTGTGATGAGCAAGGCGCTTGTAACTCGCAGCGAGCAAGGCCGAGCGCCCCAGGTGAAAGTGAGTCTCAGGTGGCGCCCGTCATCCGCATCGATTTCCCGATCAGCACGCGGGAGACGCCTTCGCGGTTTTTGAAGCGTTGTGATCGTGGAAGGATTGGCTGCCCCAAGGTTCCGGGGGCTGGGCTCGTGGTGCGCCCCCAGAACGTCTTCCGCAAACGCCGGCCTCCGATGACCGGGGGATTCCCTCGCAGTCCCGACATCGGACCCGGCTCCGGGGGGAAATCAGCCGAGCAAACGGATCATCGCGCCGTCAGGTGATCCCGCCCCCGTCGGGGGTACCCTAAATGTGTCTTGAAGGGGCACATCGCTATGGGGTACCATGCCGCCCGGTATGGTCCATCGGAGAGCTGAAGTTTGGTGGTGTCCCAAGGCGTGTCGCTGGGGACCAACAACGGTTTGTGAATTCTAAGGATTCCCGACATTTTGTGGCGATTTGTGTTATAGATTCCTCACTTGGCCGGGGACAACGAGGCCAGGCGCCAACCGCCCTTTGCGTCCTCAAGTTTATACACGTTCCGCCGATAGGGGTGGTAGAATGAAACTTCAATTTCTGACAAGGCGTGGTAGGAAAGACAGCCAATTGCGGCGCTGGCGGCATCAGAGCTGTCCGGCGGAATGCCAACAGCATGATCTGTATAATACGATTGAGGTGTGAAACCATGAATTACCACGACTTAGGCACTATGGAATTTCGCGTCACGCAGTACCAAGTCGCTGACAATTCCGCGCTAAAGAAGGCCAGCAAGGGGAGTCCCAAGGGACTCGTGGTGGTCTCTGTCAACAACTTCGATAGCGAAACCTTCTCTTTTCCGCCTCGCGAGGAGCCCTCAGTCCTGCCGTCGGTGACGTTCATCGACATGGCGCGCGGCACTATTCACTATTCCACTCTCCAGAGCTAGCCACTTTCTTGGCGACCAGGAAGGGTTTCAGCTGACTGTTGAGTTCGTTCAGAAAGTGTTGGATGATTTGCTGCAAAACCGCTGGGTCTTGCAGGCCGGGGATATTCTGCGGCACTGTGAAGTTGAAGTTTGGAACGCCGGTTCCCTGGAGGATTACCGTCTGCACATATGTATCGGTTCGCTTCGCGCTTTCGACAAACTTACTCCTGATGTGAATTGTGAGCGGGTTTGTCGTTGAGTGGTGCAGTTCATTCTGCATGTCATAGATCCGCCTGCTTTCGAACTCGGCTGCATACTCTTCGTATAGCTCCCAAATAAGTCCGTCCACCTTCAGCTTTTCTGCGTGAACAACAGGCAGCTTGAGGTCACTCGTCATTTCTTGGCGTGATATAAAGTGCGAATGGGAGAAGTACGCCACAGTCAGCAGAGAGACTAGGCCATCCACCTCCTTCTCGGTGTACTTCTTGCTTGTGAGGCTCAACATTTTCCCGATCATGAGCCTAGTCCGGAAATACGTCCTATTTATCGACCCGAGCGCTTCGGCCGGTACCCTGTCAATGAGTTTGGAAAGTGCCTCGTGTCCGTATCGGGAAAATTGGCGTCCAAGTGTATCTCTTACGAAATCCACGAAGGCATTGACGTCCTCCACCCCGAAGCTCATGACGGGCGCGTTCTCGTCCGTTCCCATCCTCAGTTGAAGCGTGGGATCGGTCGGCGAGAGCTGGGCGCGCGGCCCGGCTATCAACTGATCGCACCCGAGCGCAATCATCGTCGCGGCGCTGCAGCATACATACGGGATGATCACGTGTAACTTCTCGCAGTGCGATCGCAAGAGGTTTACGAGAGGCCAAGGAACATCGAGGTCGCCGCCGTGGCTAACCAGGAACAGGGAAAGCACCTCGTGACGCTCCCCCACATCAAGGTGCTGTTCGATGATCTTCACACAGTCTCGCGTTATAAAGTTTGCGGGAGGCTCCACACCCTGTCTATCTGAGGTCAAGAAACAGATGATCTTTGTCCCTAATTTTTTCTCAAGTTGTCCAATCTTTGTTTTGCGTTCGTCTTTGCTCATTTGATTCCCCTCGCCGTCTCAGGCTGGTCGGCTGTCGCGGCACCAAGTTTTAGGTCGACAGAAGGGAGTAGCGTTAGGTTGGACCTTACCAAGGAATACGTACTCGCTGCCTGTTACTGCGGCACTGCCACGGGGGAAGTCGCTGTGAAGGCCAATCTCCCCCCACAGTTATTATCTAACTACGATTACTGACCCCTGTCATTTTAAAACCCCCAAGTAATAGTGGTTCGCGTGGCAAGCGGGCCGGGTGATCGGACTTCAGTTGGAGAAGGCCGGAGTCAGGCTGGCCTATCTGTTGGACGCCAATTTAATGTTCATCGCCGCGAGCGATTCGGTTTAGAGTACGGAGCCCCCCACGCCTCCCTCGGCTCGGAGGGCGGAACCGTTGATTACGGCGCCTTGGGCGCTGGCGACGAAGGTTACGACGGCCGCGACTTCCTCGGGCGTCTCGAAGCGCTTCAGGAGTGAACTGGGGCGCACCTTCGCAAAGAATTCCTTTTCCACTCACCGCAGAGGCGCGGAGGCGCAGAGTAGGTGTCAGGTGTCAGGAGTTAGGGTTTTGCTGACCCCTGGCACCTGGCACCTGGAACCTAATACCTCCTGCGCTCTGCGTCTCAGCGCCTCGGCGGTAAAGATGGCATTTTTTCACGGGTTCGAAAACCGTGGGATCGCTCCAGTTTTCCGCCCCGTCCCAAACACCCATTTTCTGAAACGTCAGATTGCGATAGACTCACCAACCCAGCATCCTGCAAATTGCGGAGGTGTCCCGATGGTTGCCGCGAAGGAAGTTATAGTGGGTATCGACATGGGGGGCACGAGCCTGCGCGCGCTCGTGGTGAATGCCCAGAATGAAATCCTTGCGATTGAAAAGACGCCGACCAATGTGGCGCTAAAGCCCGAGGGATTGATTCGCGACTTGGCGGCGATGGTGGAGGACGTGGTGGGCGCGGCGGGCCTGCGCAAATCGCAATTGCGCGCCGTCAGCATCGGCGCGCCGGGGGCGGTCGATCCTGAGCACGGCGTGGTGTATCACGCGCCCAACTTGGGTTGGGACGGAGTGCCCCTGGGCGCGGAGCTGAAAAAGTTGTTGCACGTCCCCGTCTTCGCGGAGAACGACGTCAACGTGGGCGTGGTCGGCGAACATGCGCTGGGGGCAGGGCAGGGGGCGCAGGAACTGGTGGGCATCTTTGTGGGGACGGGAATCGGTGGCGGCATCATTTCCCGAGGCGAGCTTTATCTGGGGATGCGGGGCGCGGCGGCGGAGGTGGGCCACATGATCGTACAGGTGGATGGTCCCCTGTGCGGGTGCGGGAATCACGGGTGCATCGAGGCTCTGGCCAGCCGCACCGCCATGGAGCGCGATGTGCGCGCGGCCATTCGCGCCGGGCAAAAAAGCTGCGTGCTCAAGCTCATGGCAGAGCGCGGCAAGGACCGCATGACCAGCAGCATCATTCAGCGCGCGCTCAAGAGGAACGATCCCGTCATGCGCAAGGTGATGAAGCGCGCGCAATATTGTCTGGGGATGGCCGTGGCGAGCGTGGTGAATTTGCTCGATCCCGAGTGTGTGGTGATGGGCGGGGGAATCGCTGAACGCCTGGGTGAGTATTTTGTGGCGCCCATCCGCAAGACGGCCTACGAGAATTTCCTGCGGCGTCACGACGCCGAACGGGTGAAGATCGTTTCCGGCACGCTGGGCGATAACGCCGGCCCGCTGGGTGCGGTGGTTCTGGCGCGGAAGCGATTGCACAAGTGAGAGGCAGGTAATTCTGCGGGGAGCCAGGGTTCGCGGGTGGCGCCGACATTGCTTTTTGTGTCGGCGACCGTTAAGAAGTTGGGCACAGGCCAGGGTTAGGCCCAATACTGTTCATTTAAGCTGACCGTTCCCAATATTCGACCCCCTCACCCACCGCCTTGCGGCCCCCCTCTCCCCCAAGGGGGAGAGGGAAGTAAATTCAGAACAACACATCCCTTGGACCCCCAAGGGGGAGAGGGAAGTAAATTCAGAACAACACATCCCTTGGACCCCCAAGGGGGAGAGGGAAGTGAATTCAATACAACACCTCCCTTTGACCCTCAAGGGGGAGAGGGTTGTAAATTCAATTTACCACCCCCCTCGCCCCCTTGGGGGCGAGGGGCCGGGGGTGAGGGGGTCACCCAGGTACGAACGGAGAGGTGATTTCCTGAAGTCCCTTATGTGAACAGCCTTGAGGCTAGGCTTGCTGACCACAGAAATCCATCTTGATGCGAGGAGAAGATTCGTGAAAGCTCTTAAACCGTCGCTTTTGGTTTTCCTCTTGCTGCTCGCTGCCGCCGCGCTCCCGGGGCGGGGACAAGAACCGGCCAACGCCGGGGTTGTGGTGGTGAAGGCCGGACGCCTTCTCGAGGTGCGATCCGGAAACTACCTCAGCGACCAGCTCATCCTGATCGAGGCGGGCAAAGTGCGCGAGGTCGGCAAGGCCCGCGACGTGCAGCCGCATGTTCCCGCCGGCACCAAGGTCATCGACCTTTCCCGCTACACGGTTCTGCCGGGACTGATCGACGCGCACACGCACCTGACCGGTGACCCGGGCAACGAAGGTTATCGGGGCCTGGGAATCTCCATCCCCCGTGAGGCGCTGACCGGCGCGCGCAACGCCCGCGTGACGCTCGAGGCGGGTTTCACCACGGTGCGCAACGTCGGGGCGGGCGGCTACTCCGACATCGCTTTGCGCGACGCCATTAACGCCGGCGACGTTCCCGGCCCGCGCCTGGTGGCTTCCGGGCCGGCGCTGGGCATCACCGGAGGTCATTGCGACAACGACCTGCTGGCGCCGCAATTTCATGCCTTCGAACTCGGCGTCGCGGATGGGATCCCCGCCGTGATGGCGAAGGTTCGCGAGAACATCAAGTACGGCTCCGACGTCATCAAGTTCTGCGCTACGGGCGGGGTGCTCTCGCAGGGCGACAATCCGGAGCTGGAGCAGTACAGCCCCGAGGAAATGCACGCCATCATCGAGGAGGCGCATCGCTTGGGCCGTAAGGCTGCCGCCCACGCGCATGGAGCGCTGGGGATCAGGGACGCCGTCCTGGCCGGAGTCGATTCCATTGAGCATGGAAGTTTTATCAACGAAGAAGATATCCAACTGATGAAGGAGCGAGGAACGTACTTGGTTCCGACCCTGTACCTGGGTGACTGGCTTTTGGAGAATTATCAGAAGCTGGGATTGACGGACAGCATGGTGGCCAAGGCCAAGTACGTCCTACCTGCCGCCCGCCAGAACGTGGCGCGCGCCTTCCATGAGGGTGTTAAGGTGGCCTTTGGGACGGATGCGGCCGTTTACCCGCACGGCCTCAACGCGCACGAATTTGCGGTCATGGTGAAGTTGGGTATGACGCCGCTGGCCGCCATTCAAGCGGCGACCCTCAATGCCGCGGATTTGCTGGGGTGGTCCGACCGGGTGGGCTCGCTTGAACCGGGCCACTTTGCCGACCTGGTTGCCGTGGAGGGCGATCCGCTCCAGGACGTTACGGTTCTCCAGAAGGTGAAAGTGGTGGTGAAAGGCGGGGAGGTTGTGAAGGAGGCGCCGGGGGCTAAGTGAAGAAAGGGCTCAGTTCTCTTCGCATGGGGGTTTTAGGAAATCATTTCTCAATTCGCTCATGCGTGACCCCCTCACCCACCGCCTTGCGGTCCCCCCTCTCCCCCAAGGGGGAGAGGGAAGATGAATTCTTAGTTTTGGTTTTGAGTTGATTTCCCTCGCCCCCTTGGGGGAGCTGAACGTGTCCCACATCTTTTGCTGGACACCGGGAGTGCTGGAATTGCTGATGGCAAATCGAGCCCC
>JBEKAD010000278.1:0-7151 GCA_050018435.1 Terriglobia bacterium | reverse complement strand
TGTGACGACGTGGCAGCCACCATTCAAACCTTGAAAAGAAATAAGGTCAAGTGTGATCCGGTGGCGGACATGGGCTGGGGCCTGTTGACATTCTTGTCCTTGCCAGGAGGCGGCAGGCTCGGCTTGTATCAGCCTAAACACCAGGTGGCAGCACGAAAAGATGGAATCAAGCCTCTAGTTCCGGGCACGCAACGGCGACCTCGGAAGCGGAGTGTCCGCCCGCGATAGCCAACCAATTCGCGAGAACATCGCGCTAGGAAACTGCATTCTCGGCGACGCCGCAGGCAGCCAGACCGATGAACAGAAAAACGGTACCCAGGATGATGTCGCCCACCTGGTCGCGAAGCAGCATTAGAACCTGATCTTCCAAACCCTTAACCTCACCGTGAACTACTGATGCGCAAGCGGGACACGCACCAGAATCGCGTCATCCACGCGCACAATGAGCTTCGAAAACCTCTCTTTCCCCACGTTCCGCATGGCCTCGTAGTGCGGGTTGAGCGCCTCGACGTTCACGCGCAGGGGCGTCTTCACGCCTTTGGGCACATCAAAGGTCACGCGGATATCAGGCTGTCCGTCACCATCCACATCCACCGCATCGGACACGTGCCCCGGCAAGGCGCTCACCGGTCTCCAATCAAGCTGCACAAACGGCTTTTCGCTCTGGAGCATGTGGGGAGATACCGGCCGGTGAATGTCGATGAAGTAGGCGGCGGTCTTAATCGTGCGCACCTTCGGCCCACCGGAGTACATCTCGTCCACGTGCAGGCCCAGCGCGGCAAACCCTTTGGTGAACAGTCCCATCAGCAGAAAAGGCACCAGAAGCGCCGCAAACACTGTCATTCCGGCTGCCGTGTAGCCCAGTTTCTCCCGCATTTTCATCCCTCCCTCCTAACCCCAATACTGTTCACTTAGCGCGCGTTTTCATATGAACTTGCGCGAAGCGCCTTGGACTGCGGTAGCAGCAGCTACCGCCTTTCTTTCACTGACTCATACGCCGATGTCGTATTAACGGAAGCCGCAAGGCGGTAGCTGCTGCTACCGCACTCCAAGGCGGGCTTCGCCCGCAATTAGATTCCCTAATCCGTGACGACAACTAAGTAAACAGTGTTGCTCCTAACCCGGACTTCTCACCACGTTTGGACGCCGCCGGAAGGGCGGGACTTCAGCCCCGCCCTTCAAACCCCCGGATGAGAAATCCGGGCTAAATGAACACGTGCAGTAGGGTCGCCAAGCCCTGAGCGATGATGGTGCCGCCGAACATAACGGCCATCCCCCAGGCAGCGTACAGCAACATCAGTCGCGCGCGTTCCGGCTTCACGGCGACTTCCGTTCCCTTGATATGCCACACGGCAGCGTGTTTCGGACACGCATCCACGCACGCGCCGCACTTCATGCACGACATCAGCGTCTTGCCCTGGGCGATGGATTCCTCCGTCAAAGACAGGGTCGGGCAAGCGTTCTGACAGAGTACGCAAGGCGAGCAGCGCGTCCGGTCGATCTTCACCTCGAACACGCTCGTCTTATTAAAGATCGATTGGAACGCGCCAAACGGGCAGAAGAATGCACATTGGGTTCGCTTCTTCGTCAGCCAGGGCAGCACGATCACCAGTCCCGCAAACAGCACGATAAAGATTCCGTTTTGGATCAATCCCACCGTGTTACGGGCCGCGACGTATTCCGACACGGCCTTAAAGGGGCAGAGCCACATGCAGTAAGCCGGCTCAAACAGGGCCAGTGACAGCAGTACCATCGCCAGCAGTACGGCCCAGGGACCGTAGCGCCAGCGCGGGTCGATCTTGCGCAGCTTCGCCCGCTGGGGGACCGATGCCATGCCTTCTTCAATTCCCCCGAAGAAGCACGCGTAGCTGCACCAGCCTTTGCCGACGACGATGGTGATGGCCAGCCACAAGCCCACCATGGCCGCTATTCCCCCGCCCGACATGCCCCCGCCGGGCAAGATCGAGCCGGGGAACACCACCGTCCTGGTGAGCGCCGCCGGCAAGATGAGGAGGGGAATGGGCATGAAGCAGAAGGGTGTTCGGCCCGCAATCATCTCCTCCATAGGGATACCCATCGATCCCCGCATCACCATGACCGTGTGGATGAAGCCCACCGGGAACAAGAGTCCCAGCGCTACGAAGAACCAGCGGCGCCATCGATAGGTGCTCCACGTCCGCATCATCATGAAGAACAGCGCCATCATGAAAACCGCGGTCAGGAGGCCGGCAATCTGCACGGAGCGATTCGGTTGCCGGAATGAATTCGAGAAGATAAGCAGCGACCAGAGCGTTATCGGCAAGGTCAGCAGAACGGATCTGCCGATACTTCGTGGCGCGGTCTCGCGGGGCGGCAGGATTCGAGCCTCAGTGGCCATACACATTTCTCCCCATCAGCATCGCTGATCCCAGAAAGAGGTAATAGACGGCTATGAGCACCATCGCCATCCGTGCGACGGTCGTCACGGCCTCGTTTCGCCGCACGCAGCCCAGGCCCACAAAGGGCACAAACCAGACGGAAGTTCCAACGAAAAACACTGCAAAGAAGAGAAGGGCCGCAGCCGCGCTATCCAACTGAGCCGCCCTCACACCGGCAATCACAAACGGCGGGCAGAGACTCAAGCCGGTCAGGAAGCCCAACGCTGCCGGACCGGATAGGCCGCGTTTTCTCGCCCCGCCAATCGTCACCAGTTCTGAACCCGGGCACGACTGGACACGTTCGTGTCCAACCGAGTACGCGTACCAAAGCAGCACGCCAGCGAGCAATACGTGAACAGCGCCCACCATGAGCAGGCGCGGCGCGGGCGGAAGCGCTACCAGAACGCCAAGTCCCCAAGCCACGGCGGCAAACAGCAGGTATCCCAGAAAGCGCGCTCCCAGAAAAGTAGAGAGATAGCGGGTACTCAGTCGCATGCCCGACTGCTCTGCCAGCAAGGAAGGAACCACTACGGGACCACAGGAGGCCATGCAGGCAGGTCCGGAGGACAGCCCTAAGACTAACGCCTCGCCGAATACGAAAGATCCGGTCACGGGCGCCATTGTACCACCGTTCAGTTTCCCCTCTGTGATGCACGGGCGCCTGTTGATCCAAAAACGGCGTTCTTCTATCCGTGGCCTCCTCTACTTGCCGCATAGTCAGCCACTCGTGGCCGTCGCAATCCACATACGGCGTTCGAGGGAATAGCTCCTCTTTAGTCGCCTTGTGTTTACGAACGCTTGGCTGGGGATTCAAACTGACCCACCAGCGGCGACACGCGCTCACTTGCAAGCATCGTCTTCCTCTGTCACCATGAACATTAACCCATGCGGTGGCTTGACTCACCTGTCGACGCAGAATCGGTCCGGCGCCTGTCGCGCGAACTGCAAGTTTCGCCGCTGGTAGCGCGCTTGCTTGTGCAGCGGGGGCTTGCGGAGCCCGCGGCGGCGCAGGCGTTTCTTCACCCCAGCCTCGGGCAGCTCCACGCCCCGGAGCGCATGGCCGGCATGCGCGAGGCCGTCGTGCGTTTGCGCCGCGCTCTGGAGCAACACGAAAAAATCCTGATTTACGGTGACTACGATGTGGACGGCACCATGGCGGTGGTGGTTCTGCTCACGGCGCTGCGCATGTTGGGCGCCGAGGTGGAGGCCTACGTCCCGCACCGGCTCACCGATGGCTACGGCATGCGCGTGCCGGTGGTGGAGGAAGCTGCGGCCAACGGCTTCCGCGTGGTGATCAGCGTGGACACCGGCATTCGCGAGCACGCCGTGCTGGCGCGGGCGCGCGAGCTGGGCGTGGATTGCATCGTAACCGACCATCACCTGCCCGACAGCCACTTGCCCCCCGCCTGCGCCATCCTCAACCCGCACCGGACGGACTGTGATTATCCAGAGAAATCACTGGCGGGAGTGGGCGTGGCCTTCAAGCTGGCGCAGGTCCTGCTGGGCGACAAGATGACCGAAAGATTGCTTCGATCCTACCTCAAGATGGTCGCAATCGGGACCATAGCGGACGTAGTCCCACTTACTGGCGAAAACCGCGTCATCGCCCGTTTCGGCCTGGAAGGCTTGCGCCAACCTGCACAATCAGGCTTGACCGCTCTGATTGAGCTTTCGAGCCTTGCGGGCAAAGAAATCAGCGCCGGGGACGTGGGCTTTCGCCTGGCGCCGCGTCTGAACGCCGCCGGGCGCATGGGAAACGCTCGGGATGTGATCGACCTGTTCACTCTGCCCGACGCCGCACGCACGCGCGAAATTGCCGAAAGGCTGGAACGTCTGAATCGTGAACGTCAGCGGGTGGAGGAAGAAATCCTGACCGAGATTGTGGCGCAGGTGGAGCGGCGCGCCGGCCTTTCCGAGCAGTACACTCTGGTTCTGGCAGGTGAAGGATGGCATCGCGGCGTCATCGGAATTGTGGCGCAGCGGGTGGCTGAGCGGTATCATCGTCCGGCGCTGGTGATTGGCATCGAGGATGGAGTGGGCTCGGGCTCGGGGCGTTCCATCAAGAGCTTTCACCTGCTGGATGCGCTCACCTCCGTCGGCGATCTCTTCCAGCGCTTCGGCGGGCACGCGCAGGCAGCGGGCTTCAAGATCTCGGTGGAGCACATTGCGCACCTCACGCAGCGGTTTGAGGAATACGCGCGCAAAGTCCTGACGGCCCCGGACCTGGAGCCGGCGTTGCACGTAGACGCACTCATAGATTTGGCGGAGGTGGACTGGCCGCTTTACGAGGAAATCATTCAGCTTGAGCCCTTCGGCATGGGGAACCTCACGCCCGTGTTTGGTGCCTGTGGGGTTCGGCTGAACGGCGCACCACGCATCCTCCAGGAGAAGCATCTAAAGTTGAGGGTGGGACAAGGAGCACGCACGATTGACGCGCTCGGGTGGCGCTGGGCGGCACGAGCGCCGTCGCTCGAAGCAGGCCAGCAGGTGGACCTGGCTTTCACCGTTGAACGGAATAACTATCAGGACATGGCCAGCCTACAACTTAACATCAAAGATATTGTGGCAACTGGCGGAATGGGCTAGGGCTTGGAATCTTGGGAAAGCAACACCCTCCGGTGGAGGAATTCTAGCCTGACAAGTGAAGTCGAGTGCGCACCGGCCGGCATTCCCCAAGTGGATCTGGTCTGGCCGAGATATTACCGGTAGTTAAGATCCCTCTCGTAGCGAATACGCATCCACTCGAGGTCAACCCTGGGGTCGGCTTTCTCCGCACGTTGGAGGGCTTCAGCTTTGTCAGCGGCTTGTCCGAGATTTGGTGCTGCCAACAAAACGGTATGGCTGGTCGTACTTCGAAGGACTGGCTCCTTGCAAATGACGCTGAGAGCATTCATACTCCCACCATGAGCCTCAAGAATGCGGCACTCCTGGCATTGATCGGGACAATCCTGCTAACGGTTTTGACAGTGGCACATTTCATTTTCACCGTATTGGGGGTCATGCGTGAAGTGGTTCCAGCGATGGCGCTGCTGACGTCGCTGGTTCATCTGTTCGCGAGCCTCAGTGTGTTGGTGTTCTTTTACGTCTTCTACCGAAAGCAATCCTGATTCTCGAAAGGTGCCACATCAAGCTGCCGAAGGTTTCAGCTTTGTCAGCGGCTGGTCCTTCCCAGACAATCCACTCGTGGGTTCGTGGCCGGCCTTGAGCAGCCGGGCCTGAAACGGCTTCGATATTACCGCTGACCAGCGCAATGACTTTCCAGTTGGCCATGGGGTTGCCAATGTTCCTTTCGAGGTATTTTACCGGAGTCAGGAATGCATTTTTAACCGCAACCCTTCGATTTGTTCATAAGCTAATCCGCAGCGCCAAGACCACAGAGTTATCTTGCCCACCGGTGTCCGCCTGAGCTGCCCTCATTTCCGGTCCAATGAGGTCCGATCAAAAGGAAGGGGACGCTCTCACTTGCAGTGGTATAAAATCCCAGTCCGATCACGTTTGAGTATATGCAATACGCGTATCACGAGGGATTCGGGTCAAGATTTGACCAAAAATCAGCGAGCCGAGGAGAGCGAGCGTGATAAATCGGAAACAGCGATTTGTACTGTTGGCTGTACCTCTTGTGGCAGCGGCCACCGTCCTTTGGGTTGTCCCGGCTCCTGATCAAGCCGAGCCCTCTTCAGCGACTGATCTACTTTCTGTGTGGCGGGTCAGTGACGTGGTTCCGTTAGCTTACCGGGAAGGAGCGAGTCAGATTGTCCTCGATGGCGAATGGGACTTGGCCGAAGCTCCAGGGGAGTTTCATTCCGATCAGCCGGATTGGGCGGGCCTCGCGTGGAAGCACGTGAAGATGCCCAATACCCTACAGTACGCGCTGTTCGAAGCGGGCGCCGTTCCGAACCCATGGTATGGCGCCAACTGGAAAAAGCTCCAGTGGATTGCCGAGCGGGACTGGTATCTGCGCCGCCGTTTCCGCATCCCCAAGGAATGGAGTGACCGCCACATTCGACTTACTTTTGATGGAGTGGACTACGTAGGGGCCATCTGGCTCGACGGCAAACTGCTGGGAGTTCACGAGGGCATGTTCGGAGGTCCGACATTTGATGTTACCTCCGCCGCTCCGGGGAAGCATGAACTCGTGGTGCGTTTGATTCATGAAAAGCAGCCCAACGCCATGATTAAGGGGTTTGCCACCATGGAGGCAAACGTCATGAAGTCATGCGCGCTGGACAATTGCGCACAAGCCTGGGGTAACAAGTTCCGCACGATGGGGATTTGGAGGTCGGTACGCTTGGTAAGTTCCGGAACGGCTTATATGGAGTCCCCGTATGTCCGCACCGACAGCCTGAACGAGAGCGCTGCCCGGCTGTGGGCGCAAGCCATGATAGTCAACACCGGCGGCACCGCAATTGAGTGTACGGTGGCAGCGAGGATTATCCACACCGCGAGCGGCAAGACAGTTTGGGAAAACGCGGTACAACAAAACTGCCCGCCCGGAACTTCTTACTGGGAGCAGATGATCGAGCTCAAGCAGCCCCGGATCTGGTGGCCCAATGGACTGGGATCGCAGCCGCTCTATCGCCTGGAACTCTCCCTTTTGAATAACGGGTCGCCAATGGATGCCATCTCTTCGCGCTTTGGAGTACGCACACTCGAACTACGCCGCAACCCGTACTTGCCCGGCAAGCCGCGCTCCAATCCCGGCCAGCCTGCATGGCTTTCTGATTTATCCATGCT
>JBEKAD010000277.1:0-7164 GCA_050018435.1 Terriglobia bacterium | reverse complement strand
TGAGGGAATGAACCGCCTCGCCCAGAAGTTCGGCGACTGGCCCGCAGAGAAGATCCTGCGGGCGGCAAGAGACCGGTGGCAGGTGGAAAAGAAGGACTGAACCTTAGTCCGGTAGGAGAGGTCTGATACACTGTCATGTGGACTCGGCATGTCAATGAAAACCAGAATCAACATTACGGTTGACCGCGAAACCCTGCGCTTGGCAAACCGCGAGGCGCGACGCCGGAGAACGTCGCGAAGCGAGTTTATCCGCGCTGCCGTCCGCTCCGAGGCCGCCAGGAACGACGGTGCGGGCAAGGAGCAAGAACTACGCCAACAGCGGCATGAAGCTTTTCAAGCTATTCGAAGGATCGCGAAGGAAGCGGGGAGTTGGCCAGCCACAAAAATTGTCCATGACTGGCGCTACCGGCTGGTGAACGAAAAAAAGTGAGGATACCCCCTGCCTACGTCCTGGACACATCGGTAGCGGTCAAGTGGTTTGCCGACGAGGGCGGGCCGGAACAAGCGAAAGCTGTCCAATTATTCGAAGCGTTCGAGCAGGGGCAATGTAAACTAAGAGCTCCGCAGCTCCTTTTCTTCGAGATAGCCAACGCTTTGATATATTCGTATAAGCTTTCCAGCTCGACGGTTGTTGATTCGCTTGATTCCTTCCAGAGATTGAAAATCGAAGTGGAGCTTTTGAATTGGTCGACCCTCATGAAGGCCGTTGAGATCGCTTCGGCCTGCCAGGCGACGATCTACGACTCCTACTTCCTAGCCCTGGCGCTCGAAACTGACAGCGTGCTTATCACGGCTGACGAGGCCTTCCTGCGCAAAACTCGCCATTTTGCGAAGATACTTTCCCTTCGCCTGCTCCAACTTCCCGAGCGAACCCAATGACTATCGACGAACAACTCGCTTATCTCACCAAAGGCGCGGAAGAAACCATCCGCGTGGAAGAACTCAAGGCCAAGCTGGAGCGCTCGGCGAAGACCGCCAAGCCGCTGCGGGTGAAGGCGGGGTTTGACCCCACGGCGCCGGACATCCATCTGGGTCACACGGTGCTCATCCGCAAGCTCAAACATTTTCAGGATCTCGGCCACACGGTGATTTTTCTGATTGGCGACTTCACCGGCATGATCGGTGACCCTTCCGGCCGCAACGTGACGCGCCCGCCCTTGACCCCGGAGGAGATTGCCGCGAACGCGGAAACTTACAAGAAACAGGTCTTCAAGATTCTCGATCCCCACAAGACCGTGGTGGACTTCAATAATCGCTGGCTCGGGAAACTCTCCAGCACCGACTGGGTGAAACTCTGCTCGCATTACACCGTGGCGCGGATGCTGGAGCGCGACGACTTTGCCAATCGCATGAAAGAGCAGCGGCCTATCTCCATGCACGAACTGCTCTACCCGCTCTCGCAGGCGTACGATTCCGTGGCGCTGGAGATCGATGTGGAACTGGGCGGCACCGACCAGAAATTCAATCTGCTCGTCGGGCGCGCCATTCAGCCGGAGTATGGGCAGGAGCCGCAGGTCATCATGACTATGCCCATCCTGGAAGGGCTCGACGGCGTACAGAAGATGTCGAAGTCACTGGACAATTACGTGGGCATCAATGAGCCGCCCGCCGAAATGTTTGGCAAGCTCCTGTCGATCTCGGATGAAATGATGTGGCGGTATTACCTGTTGCTCACCGATCTGACGCCGGCCGAAACCGAGGCTCTCAAGACATCCGTGGCGTCCGGAAAAAGTCACCCACTCGAAGTTAAGAAAACCCTGGCGCGCCAAATCATCACGGATTTTCACAGCGCCGATGCCGCCACTCAGGCGCAAAGGGACTTTGAAATCAAGCATGAGGGCAAAGGCATTGATCCGAACGCACCTCGCGGGGATGCCGGCGTGAAACCGGGAGGTGAGGTGTGGGTAAAGGTGGGACCGTCCGAGAAGGCTATCCAGTGGGGCGCGAGGCTTGACAGTTGGCTCGTGACACTGGACATGTGCAAATCCAAGAGCGAAGCCCAGCGCCAAATCAAGGCGGGCGCAGTGTCTATTGTGACGGGGAACCTCTCACAGCCAACGTGGAAGCGAATTACGGATCCCGCGTGGCAATTCATTCCCTGGGACGACAGCGGCAATCCGAAGTACAGCGAGGTCGCCTTTAAGGTTGGCCGTCAGCAAGTTCTAGTGGACTTTCGCCCAAAGGCGAGCCCGCCGGCGCTATAATTGGCAGTTAAGGAGCAGTTATGCGTAACGTCAAGATTGTCATCGAGAAGCACTCAGACGGATATGTCGCTTACCCTCTCGGCGTTAAGGGGGTAGTGGTCGGCGAAGGCGAGACCTACGAGGAAGCACTCGCTGACGTAAAATCAGCGCTCAAATTCCATGCCGAAACCTTCGGCCCTGAAGCTCTTGAGTGCCAAATCCCTGTCCTCGAAGCCTTTGTCACCGAAGCAGCGGTGGAGACCTAGCAGAACGCAGGAAGCCCTTGCTTCGTACTTGAAGTAATATCCAATTCTAATCTATAATCCGCCTATGTAGTACCAAGGAGGGAATATCCCGTGGCCAAATTTCCGGCGGATGCCCCAAAGCGAAGGGTCATAAGGGCCCTCAATGCATTAGGATTTCAAGCCGTCCGAGAAAAAGAACACATCTCGATGGTACGGATAAACCCTGACGGCACGAGAACGCCTTTGACCATGCCCAATCACCCTTATTTGAAGGGTTCCACACTCAGAACAATATGCACACAGGCGGGGATTCCAAAAGACGAGTTTTCTCAGGCGTACGAGGAATCGTAAGAACCATCATCCTCCTGTCATTCTGAGACCATCGCTGTCATCCTGAGTGCGGCGAATGATCTGGCCCTGCATATTCTCATGAACGATGCAAGATTCTTCGGCGCCAATGTTTCCTCAGGATGACAGCGCCAACGAGTCTTTACGCAACCTGTGAAGCCCCGAATGCTCAATTCCCCTTCCTTACGCCTTGACATCCTCATGCTAATTCTGCATCCTTCCCAAGCCAAACCGTGAGAATCATCATCCTGTTCAACCCTACCGCGAAGCGAGGCAAGGCGCGCCGTTTGCTCGAACGTGCGCTCGAAGTCTTCCGCCAGCAGCACGTTCACTTCGTTGTTCGCGAAAGCCAAAGCGCCCAGCACCTGATGGAGCTTGCACGAGAAGCGCGTGAGGAAAAGCCCGACCTCATTGTTTCCGCTGGCGGTGATGGCACCCACCACTACGTCATCAACGGACTTTTTAAATCAGAGATCCCTCTGGGATTGCTGCCGCTGGGCACGGGTAACGATTTCGCGAAGGGCGTGGGCATGCCCATGGAGCTGCACACCGCGGCCGCGGCACTGCTGAACGGTCACGTTCGGGAGATTGATCTTGCCCAGGCCGGGTCGGCGATTTATGGCTGTATCGCCGGAGTGGGATTTGACTCAACGGTCACCCGTTACGCCAACGAGCACGCGCGATGGCTCAGTGGGTCGCTCGCTTACATGTGGTCACTCCTTTGGTGCCTGCCCGAATATCGGCCACAACAGCTCGAAATCATTGCCGATGGCGAGTCTTTCTCCGGAGATGTGGTGTTTGCAGTGGTCGGAAACAACGCTTCCTATGGGGGTGGCATCCGGCTCGCGCCACGCGCCAAGCTCGACGATGGACTCTTGGATATCTGTATCATCCCCTATATGAGCCGCCTCGAACTGCTGCGGTGGGTTCCGCGCGCCTACCGGGGTGAACATTTGAATCATCCGCGAATCAAATACCTTCAGGCGCGCAAGATCACCCTGTGCGCGCCTTCACGAATGGAATTGTTCGGCGACGGCGAATTCTTACAGGAATTACCCGCCACCATTGAAGTGATCCCGCGCGCTCTGCGTGTGATCGCTCCCGGGTATTGAGGGACGGGCAAGAGGGCGATGCTGCGAAGGGCCAGGGGCTGTTACGCTTTCGTCGTGCGATCCATGGACCGGGCCGCGAGCGCTTGGGGAAAGGGTGATGGGAATCATCCTGCCCGCTTCTTGCTTTGGTGGCGCGAAGTTGTTCTTGAACTTGGCGGCTTGTACACTCGGGAACCGCCGACGAGCCGCAGAGTTTGAAAAATGACTCCGCATTGCAATACCGTTAAGGAATTCCCCTCCAGGAGGAGATTCTTGTGAGACGACAGAGTCGCCCGACAACGTTCACGGCGCTATTTCTATGTGGGACGTTTCTCACCACCGCCAGCGCTTGGGCGGCGCAAGTTGCGCCCGCGTCCAAGCCTTCCGTTATGGTAATCAATTCCGGTTACAGGCTGGTGATCGATGCGAAGCGAGGGAGCATTGAGTCGCTGCGGTCGACTTTTGGCCAGGACCACGACCTTTTGATTCCCGGTCACGGCCGCTTGCCACTCTTCAAAATCGAGTTCTTGGATGACCACGGCGAGTTCAAGCTGGTCACGTCCTCCGATGCCAAGACGGTGAACGTGGAACGAAGCCGCAGCGCCGAGGGAGAGACGCTCACCCTTAACTTCGAGGAGATTGGCCAGTTGCCGCTCGACGCCCGCGTCACCGTGCGGTGTCCTGCGCACGAAACCTTAACCTATTGGACGATGACGCTGAACAATCGCACGTCGTGGTGGATCGGCCACATTCAGTTTCCGGTGATCGAAGTCCCGTTTGATAGTTCCGCCAATCAAAACTCCAGCCACATCCTCTGGTCCTTCGCTGATGGAGCGCTGGCCGGCCCGGTGGAACCCACAATGTCCATCGGAGCTTGGGGAGGAAGGGAAAACGATACGCCGGAAATCTGGCGCTCCAACAACTACCCCGGCGAGTGGACCACCACGCAGTTGATGGCCTACTACAACGACGCCGGCGGCCTCTACGTAGCCTGCGACGACCCCAAAGGGCTGCCAAAATTCCTCGATCCCCTACTGGAAAGAGACGGTGTCTCGTTGGGATTGGGACATTTCCCGGGCACGTGCGGACCCAGCGAAACCAAGCTTCCTTACAACGTGGTGATTGGAACCTTCCGCGGTGACTGGTACGCCGCGGCGGAAATCTACCGCGACTGGGCTTCCCAGCAGCCCTTTTGCGCGAAGAAGCTAGGGCAGAGGGCAGACTTTCCCAAATGGCTGGAAGAATCTCCCGTGGGGATTGCCTTCCCGATGAGGGGTCAGGGGGATTGGGACCCGCCGGCGGCGGTGAATCCAGAATACACCCCGCTGACCAACGCGTTGCCCTATCTGGATCGCCTTGCCGGTGCGCTCAAGAGTCCGCTGATGCCGATTGTCTTTAATTGGGAGCACTCCGGGCCCTGGGTGCAGCCGGAGGCTTTTCCGCCCCTGGGCGGCGAGGCCGCTTTCCGCGAATTCATGGTGAAAGCGAAGGCCAATGGCTGGCATCCGGTTCTTTATGGCGACGGCCTCTGCTGGGTCACTTCACAGAAGAACACTCAATACGATGGAATGCCCTACTTCCGCGCCCATCAAGGAGAGTCCGCCGCAGCGCGCAAATGGGACGGGACCCTTCTGGAAGACCGTTGGGCGTGGAGAAGGAACTACGTAGCCTGTGTGGGAACCGAGAGGGGCCGGCAGATGGTGCTGGACATGACCCGGCGAATGGCGGAGATGGGAGCTGATGTCGTCCAGCAGTTCGATCAGGGACCCGGCCCTCGCGCCTGCTATGCCACTAACCATGGTCATCCACCCGTGCCGGGGCCCTGGATGACGGAGGCCTTCGACGGTCTCATCAAAGCGGACGAGGATGTGGCCCGGTCCATCAATCCCCACATGGCAATGTCCTGCGAGGGAGCGCCGCCGGAGACCTATCTTCAAAACTTCCATGTTTGGGACGGCCGCGTCAGCACGTGTCCGTTGTATTCGTTTCTGTACCACGAATACGCCAACGGTCATGAGGGCTTTTACACCCATCGCACCAGTGACGAAGCGCTGCGCGCCTCGGTGGCGAGAGCCTTGGTGACCGGCTATATCGTCAACTTCACGCTGCGAGATCACGGCCAAATCGAATACGACTGGGACCAAACCTGGACCCGCGCCATCCCGGACCAGGCGGCGATTCTCGACTGGGCCCAGCGCACTAATCATTTCCGCGCGGGAGTGGCGCGCGACTTTCTGATCTACGGACGCATGCTGCGGCCCTGGAAAGTCCGAGGAGTCGGGCAGCGCGACTTCGGCTGGGGCAAGGAACCCACAGTGCAATCCGCCACCTGGCAAGCACCGGATGGGCGTGTGGGCGTGGTGCTGGCCAACTACGCCGATTTACCGGAAACTCCCCAAGTGGAGCTGGAAGGATCAGGCATCAAGCATCTGACTCTCTACGCCGGCGACCAGAGAAAAGAAGAGGACGTGGAATTTCCCACCGTCCTGGACGTCCCGATGGAGCCACGCTCCGTGTGCCTGATCGAGGTGAAGAAACGCTGACGAAAGACACGATTCCGAAAAAGCCGGTTGCGCCAGGTTCCGGCCAGTAGTTGGACACTAACCGAGGTATTTGGCTGTCGCAAACGCTAGAAAGCGGCCGTCTTTTGCCAGCCCGGCGATTGCACAACTCTCCAACACCTGGACGGCTGCGCCTGCGCGCGGTTAGCTGCGGGGACCCCTACGCCGCCCCGAGCCCCCAACCCGTTTCGGGACCGCGAAGGTTACATCTCCGGTTAGGCGACAAACCGTCAAGGTGACCCCGAAGGTCAGACGAGGACGAAGAAAGTGCTATCAGTTGGGGTAAAGCTTCAAAACGCGAATTCGGCGACCAGTCGGGTTAAGTCGTCGGGTTGTGCCTGAACGTCCGCAGACCCTTGGCGCAAGTAAACGACACCATCCGTCATGTATAGCGGGGCCTCACCGCGCGCCACGGCAATCCTCGCGATGATCATGCCGCGCAATTCCTCGAAAACAACCTGGATCGGCGGTGTTGGTTTTATGCGGTTGCGGGAAAGCTGGTGGATTTTTCTCTCCAAGCCGTCTCTCTGTTTGAAGTCGAGATCCAGCCCCTTGACGTGGCCCGCGTCGTCGACCCCGATGAGGATCACGCCATCGTTTGTGTTCGCAAATGCCGCAATTGACTTCAGCAATTCAGTGTTGACGCTGCCGGTCTTTGTTTCGTCGTCGGAAATGCCGCGCTTAAACTCCGCCCGCTGGCCTTCGCCAGTTCGCAGGGCCTCCTCGAGAGTCGGCA